>NZ_PDEQ01000008.1:0-127500 GCF_002554795.1 Longibacter salinarum
AAGGTCGCCCTCGTCGCCTGCATGCGCAAACTGCTCGTCTGGCTCAATGCCATCATGCGCGAACAAGAGCCGTGGAATCCAGATTATCACGGCCTCACCTCTTGATCTTTAAGACAGTTGCTCCATAAGTGCCTGACCCGTGGAGCCGAACGTAAACGTCGCGGACTTATCGTAGTCGGGGAAGAGAGCTTCAATTCCGGCTTGGATACGCTGGCGCACAGTAGCGAGCGTTTGCTCATCCTCGTCGTAGTAGGCGGTGAGGAGCCGGATCCGGCGGTATACCTCGGGTAGAAGTCGGTCGGTTTGCGTTTTGCCCAGACGGGCAACGAGGTGCATCACTCGCGGGTCTTTATGGTCGGTCTTGCCGGTGTCGTTGGACTCGACGGCTTTGAGTTTGGCGACGTGTTCGGGGCTAATCAACGCGGTGGGGTGGCCGAGCCGCCGAGCGGTGTGCAGGAGTTTGCGCTCGTACCCGCCGGTGGCCTCCGCGCAGACCCGCACGCAGTTGAGGTCGACCTCGCCCGCCAGGCGGTCAAGGCGGCGGAGCAGCGCTTCGATCCGCTCTGTCTGGTTTGGAATCGTGTCCTCGACGCGGCAGACCGAGGACCCGGCACCGTACTCGGTGTAGAGGGAGAGCGAGTGCTTCGAGACGTCGAAGCAGCAGACGAGATCCGTGGAAGGGTTGACGGTGGGAGTCGCAGCTACGATCTTGAGCATGAGGGGCTAAGCGAAGCTGATGAATGGAATCAAGGACCTGAGTCAGTGTAGCGAGGCCCCTTCTTCTTTGCTGTGCTTCGCATAAAGGTACGGTGCACCGGGCGGTGGCAGTGTGCACCTTGAATCGACTGTTTCCTCTCGTCCGCTTACCACGAGTCTCAGCGTAATCACCGCCGGAGAGCGTACCTCGTATGGAAGAGAAGATCGAGGCCGGCCATCTCATCACGTCCTGCTATTGTTCATGTCTAGCAGCTATCTGGATATCTAATCTGTCGACTAGAATAACCTTGTGCCGTCACCACTGCTATTTACGTACACAGCCTATGGAATTTTCTTTCTAACCGGTCTACTCACCGGTGTTTGGAAATACTATCACATCCATTCATCAAAGGAAGCACAGGCGCCCGTCTATGTGAATATCGCTCATCGAACCTCACTGATGTATAGTTTTGCCACACTGGTGCTTGCCAAGTTTGTGGAGCTAAGTCCTTATTCCGAGGCGGTGACGTTCTGGTCGGCAGCGGCGCCCATCCTGTTTTTCGCCCTGGCGATTTCAACATACGTGATTCATGGAGTTCTGAGAGACACCGACAATCAGATGAAAAGGCCCCACAAACTGGGATCATTCACGCTTCCGAATTGGGTGGTTATCGCATTTATGTCGGCGCTGATCATCGCTGAAATCGGAGGATTTGCAATTTTGTTTACGGGGTTCTTAAGCACGCTCTAGTTTGCCGTCGTTCGGTTTTTCGGTCGTACGAATCCAACCTCCTGGTCGCCGCACAAGCGACCAATAGCAAACTGACGCGATAATCCGATTGGATACGTCGACGTTCAGAACGTATCGCAAACGCGTCATGCGCATCGACTTCGCCCGGTCATCTCAAATGCATGGCTGAGAGGTTTGACCATGTCGATCACATCGTAAGACTGAATCATCCATGCTTCGATGGCAGCCTGACAGCGACAATTACAGCATCTAACCCCGCCGCATGAAGCGACACTGCTGCCGGCAAAGGGCTGGAGCCAGGTGTTTACGGCAGTGCCTCCGGTGCTGACCACATAACGCTTCAGCACCCTTCGCAGTAGGTTTTCACCGTTATGATACACGCCCTTCCTCTACAGTCTTGATTAGTCCCCTGTCATCAGTATCTGAATATTCGCGTTACGCAGTCATCGTGTGGGCTGTGCTCTTCCTCAGCGCATGCGGTTCGGAGAGCCGTCGCTCATCATCGGGGTCTCCCGACACAAGCAGTGCACTGTCTACGGAGACGTCCGAAATAGACGATACGCGGGTCGAGCACGATGAACGCAGTCCAAAACCGACCGTGTCGCCAGAACTTGTAGGCCGCTCTTCATTTCAGCTCGCTCCTGATTCGGTAGATGCATGGGATTACCGCATCATCAGTGAGAGCTATCACTACTATGCCAAACGTGAGGGCGATCTTGTCTTTCGGAAGCAGGTCGATCAAGCGTGGACGCGTGGACTGGCGAGTCCGAAATCAAAGCTAACGGTCGAGGCATTCACTCCTTCGAATTTGGAGGCTCCTCGCTGGACCTTGCGTGACTCCGCAGACACGGGTGCAGTGTGGGACTCGGACTACTACCGGACGGTCAAACGAGGGTGCTGCAGCGGGGAGACGACCACTGCGATTTATGACCTTGAGACCGGAGATCACGTAATCACAGCGGACGCAGGGATCCTCCAAATCGAAAGGGATTCCTATTTTGATCAAGAACAGGAGGTCGTGGTGCCCCGCCAGACGTGGCTGGTCGGGTATCGATCGATGCAAGGCATGTTATCGGCCCCCGTCATCGTGGAGCGAGACAGTGTGTTTGGGGTCCTTCAGATGGCGGATGCCCAAGACAACTTGAGCCGCGTTCTTCTTCGTTCCGGGTCGATGACAGCTGAGGAGACGTACTCATCCCGCGAGTATGCCGCGTTTTCGCCGACGATCGAACTTGTTAGACAGTTCTCTCCCGAATCCGCACATGGAGTACGTACGCATGGGGAGAATGCGACTGTGGAAACAAACGGTCGGGCCTTGGTGAGCATCCGTTTGCCCGAAATGAATGTGGTGATTCCGATTCAAGACGGGAAGCTCACAGATCGTGGGGCAACGAGCCCAGACGAGATCGAACTGGAGCTTCAGGTCGATTCGGTTCCCCCGCCGAAGGTGCCATCATCGGAGGGTGGCTTATCACCACACGACTCACCCGAACGATGAGCGTGTCCCGGTTTAGATCGCAGGAAGCATTTGTTTGCACATCTTGCTATGTTTTGAACGCGCTGCTCGCCTGCCTGAGTACCGCCACCTGCACCGAAGTACCTTCTGCGCCGCAGGTCACCGGGCCGCTACGTCGCGCGACATCCCCCCGTCTTCCGTGTAGATTCCTTACAGACCCCGCCATGAAAACCACTGCGCACTTCGACGTGACGGGCTGGGACCCGGCGTCCTCCGACCAGCCTGATAAAGGACCTGAGATGTCCCGCATCGCCGTCCAGAAAGCGTTCACGGGAGACGACCTCGAAGGCCACAGCGAGGGCGAGGGGCTGTTCTGCGGAATGAACGATCCAGAAGCCGGAGCAGGATACGTCGTAAGCGAGCGGTTTACAGGGCGGCTTGGCAATCGGCACGGTACGTTCGTCATGCAGCACGGAGGTGTGATGGGGCCGGAGGTAGAGCCCCACACGTTCGGCCACGTCGTGCCCGGCTCCGGGACGGCTGAGTTGACGGGGCTCGTCGGCACAGTGGAAATCAACCGAGAGGCGGACGGTACGCATACGTTCACAATTGAGTATCACTTCGGCGAGGAGGAGGCGGCATAACGTTATCCTTTGTACGGCGAGATAAAACTTCGCCGTCTGATCACGACTCGATTCTGATCTGCCCAACCTGACTGCTATGAGTTCCGCTAACGACCAAGAGATCTCGGTTCGGTCCCGCCTAGCGTGTTTATCGCCGGACGAACATGCTAAAATGGTCCTTGTCCCCGTCCTGTCGACGATCGGTGTCATCAACTTGGTCGTAGGTGAGTCATTGACCAATACCTTCTTAATCTCGGGCGTCTCATTCCTCCTGGCAGGGGTGATCGGATACCAAGCATACACAGCCTGGAACGCTGCACACAGCGGCGCAGGCAAATCGAGTAGCTAGGGTCAGGCCATCGGCAATGACGGATCGACCCATGCACAGCGAGACGCCAAACAGCACGCGCTGCACCAGCGGTGAATCGAACCGTTGTGCGGCCCCCGCGACAAGCAAACTCAAGCGAGCGATTCGACTCATCCTGCAACTGGTAAGCACGGAGACGCCATGACTGAGCAAGACGCAACGAGCGTACGCAAACGGCAAGACCCTCTCCGGGAACGCTATAAATCCGTACCCGAGGAAGCCACTATTACGGACCGAGCAAAAACGACGGGAGGCACCGACACCGACCCCTTCCACGGCTTCGTTGTACCCGGCAGTGAAAACTTTGACGTCACCTGGCCCTTCGGCATCCACCACGCCGTCGGAGGGGACCACGACGCTCCAAATCCGGGAGACATCCTGTGCGCCGCTCTCGCTACCTGCCTGGACTCCACCATCCGTATGATTGCCGAGCGATTCGGCGTCAGGCTGACCTCGCTTGGAGTGGACGTCACGGCTGAGGTCGATGTTCGAGGGACACTGCACGTCGACCGAACCGTCCCCGTGGGGTTTCAGTCGATGCAGTGCGACGTTCACATGCAGGTCGAGGAGGGTACCGATCCGAAGGTCATGAAGAAGGTCCTGGCCGCTGCAGAGCAAAGCTGCGTCGTATTGCAGACATTGCGTTCAGGTATCCCCGTCGAGACGAACTTCAGCGAAGCCGAATGAAGAGCAACCACGCTTGACTGCGTAACCAGCGGTTTCAAGCGCACGCAGGAATTGGCAGCAGCCATAATCCCCAACACGTTCGAGCAGTAATCCGGCCCTGCACCGCTGAGCGGCAAATCGTTAGATGCTTTCTTAGATGTCAAGCGACGGCGGTTGCTGTTCGCCCTGTATCGACATATGAACGTGGCAAAGAGTCCCCATCAGACTCTGGCCTGCCCCATGCCGTGATCGCCGCGTCGGTACACCCTGAAATAGGCAGCAGCATTTGGTCGTACTCCGTGCTACATTTAGCTCGTACTGCTCATCGCGCTGTTGCCGCGAGCGTCGACCTGCTATCCCACCTCTACCTGTCTACATGGTGCCCCCATTCGTTCGCTTCATCTTGACGGCCTCGCTAGTCTTGCTGATCGTCGGGGGCTGTGCGCAGGAGCCGTCTACCGTCCCCGACCCGGAGGAGCTGCCATCAACCTCGGTCGTGGATAGCTTGCTGAACGATGCCCGGGAGACATACGACATCCCGGCAGTGGCGGCTATCGTCGTTCGGTCGGACTCGATTCTCGCTGCCAGAGCGACGGGCGTTCGCCGACGGGGCGCCCCCGACCCGGTCTCGGCCCGTGACGCGTTCCACCTCGGCTCCAACACCAAGGCGATGACCGCCACCCTCATCGCTCTGCTCGTCGAGGACGGAACGTTGTCCTGGGATACGACACCCGCTGAGGTATTCCCCGGACTTGCGGACTCTATTCATCCTGCCTTTCGCGGCGTCACGCTCGAACAATTTCTTGCGCACCGATCCGGGCTCCAGCCGTTCACAAACACGCGGGAATACGGGGAGCTCCCGCCGTTCGTCGACGACCCAAAAGAGCGTCGTGCCGCATTTGCGACGTACGTGCTCCAGCGCGACCCGTCGTACGAACCCGGATCTAGATTTCTCTACTCCAACGCTGGCTATGCGGTCGCAGCCGCGATGGCCGAACAGGTCAGTGGCACGTCGTGGGAGCAGATGATGCGCGAACGCCTGTTCAAACCACTGAATATCAGCGGAGGATTTGGATGGCCTGCTGCAGTCGATTCGACGCAACCGTGGGGCCACCGAACCCGAGGAGGAGACTCGCTCCGAGCGCACGATCCGAACGGCCGCTTCCGACTTGGCCCGCTGTGGGGCCCTCCGGGAGATGTGCACATGAGCATGCCGGACTACGGACGCTTCCTCCAGCTTCACCTGCGCGGCTTGAGAGGAAACAAGACCACGCTCTTCGCCGCATCAACCGTCCGGGACATGCACACGTCACGGGGCGCGATGTCGGACAGCACGGACATCCCTGGCTATGGTCTGGGCTGGGTCGTTCACGACTACCTCGGGGCGCGCTCAAGCAGCCATGCTGGCAGCGTCGGCACGTTCAAGGCCAGAGCCACGATTCAGGCGTCGCGCGACCTTGCCGTCGCTGTGGTCACAAATGCCGGACACGAAGACGCAGACGAAGCGACGATCGAACTGCGAAAGGCGTTGCTCGAACAGTACGGAGAGAAGACCGAAGAACACGCAACAAAATGACGGGCGGGAGGCCCTTCGCACGTCCGGCACGGGGCACACTCATACTGAATCCAAGCGATCGTATCCGGATGCCGTGCCTCGGATGTGGGGTCGGTTCGACCGAAAAAGGGGAAGAGACGCAGGAGTCAACGTTTTCTGGTACCGTCAAGCCTGCGCAACGCTTCCATAGGCGATCGTGACCCCGACATTGTCATTTGGATTTGGCATCATATGCCAACGACGGTGACAGATGGAAATCGAGGATCTAATATGAACGCTTCGAGCCCTTCATGAGAAGCCCCTTCAGCGGGCCCGTTTCCGCCCTCGTGTGATGACGAATTCGCCGGGGATGGCGTAGCCACCTTCCTCGCGGTACGGTCCGATCGCGTCGAGATACTCGGCACTCGCGCCCTCCCGCGTTTCTTCGTCAAACGTGCGCCAGGCCAGTGCCACGGGGCCGCCCTCGAAAATAGCCCTGCAGGCGTCCTCTTTGGACTCGAAAGGCAGCATGGTGCGAAATCGATCGGAGGTAACATCGGTGAAGCCGGCGGCTCGAAAGGCTGCCTCAAGGGCGGTGCCGGTACCAAGCCGGAAGAAGAGTGGACACACGTCCGACTGAACGCGTCGGTCGACGATGGGAAACACCGGGGACCATCCGCAACGGCTGCGCGCGCCCCAAACGCTGGCGACAGCCCGTCCGCCGGGGGCAAGCACGCGGTGCATCTCCCGAAGCGCCTGCTCCGGATCAGGCACGTACATCAGGCCCAGCGAGCAGAGCGCCGCGTCGAAGCCGGGACCCGACGCCGACCCAGGAGCGCGATCAGTCCACTCCAGCGCTTCCGCATCCATGCGCTCGAACGTCACGTTGCCGATCCCCCGCTCCCTGGCAAGAGCCCGGGCCTGCTCGATCATGCCGGCCGAGATGTCGGTGGCTACGACCTCGCCGCCGGGAGCCACCGCGTCCGCGGCCGGAAGCGTCACCAGACCCGTGCCGCAGGCCACGTCCAGGACGTGCTGTCCGGGCCGGAGCGCCGCTTGTTCGAGCAGTTCGTCCTGCGCGGGCTTGAGCGGCCGCTGCCAGCAGGGGTCATAGTCACGGGCGGCCTGGTCCCACCCGTAGCGCTGTACGCGTCGTTGAACGTTATCTTTCATGGTTGAGTACTCCGTCTCGATGAACCACTTGGCGTGAAAACTCGGCTCCGAGTCACGACGACCCCGGCGTCACGATCTGCACGTCGTGCTCGATCGTGAGAGCGTGTTCTAAGCTATCGTTGACCGGACTGTGCGCATGCGCGGCGTCCAGGACGCGCTGCACGTCCTCTTCCGGTGCCGGGCTCTCGACGCTGATCTGATACCGTAGCCCCGTGAAGCGCGGGGCGGTGCCATCCACGCCGAGCAGGCCACGCGCGTCGTGGTGCGCCTCCACCGCAACGTCCAGATGATCGATGGGCACGCCGAGTTTGGCGGCCCAGAGTGCCGCCGTATGTGCGAAGCAGGATCCCAGCGCCGCACGAAAGAGAACGCCAGGGCCGGGATGGTTGTCGCTCCCGCCGAGTTCCGGAGTGAGATCGGTTACGATCTTCCAGGAGCCGCCCTCAACCTCGCACGTCGGCCCGGCGCGCAGGTGCACGACGGTCGTGTCGGTGCCCTGCCCGAGGGCGGGTCGTAGCGTAACGGCCGCTGTTGCGCGCTCGACGATGGTTTGCAGCGTTTTCTCGGTGGTCATTGCTTTGATTCCGTTCTGAGCCAGCCGCACGGCAGCGGCCGCTCGCTCGGAGATCGATGGGTGTCTGTCGTCTGCTGCCATGACGTGTCCCTCGTTGTAGGATGGGTACGTAAATGGTGAAAGAGCTTCTTAGGACATCAGTAGGTGCATCGCGGGCGTGCCGCGCAGCACGGTGATCAGGCCGAGCGCGACCACGAGAATGCCGCTCGCCTGATGGAGCCAGTGCTGCCAGACAGGCTGAAGGAGATCCCCGATCCACGCGAGCGCGAAGAGAGCCGGCACAGTAGCGACACCGAACACGAGCATCGTCAGTGCACCACCGAACATCGTCCCGGTCGCCGCCGCCATCGCCAGCAGGCTGTAGACGAGTCCGCACGGCAGCAGGCCGTTTAGCAGGCCCAGCCCCAGCGCGCCCACGGCCGAGCGCTGCTGCATGAGGTAGCGCGACGCCGCGCGGAAAGGACGCCAATTCATCAGCGTACCGATCCCTTTGAGGTGCCGCAGCACCCCGAGGAGGTGGAGGCCGAGAATAAGCATCACCGCGCCCGCCCCGATGCTAATTGCGTCTTGGATGCCCGAAAAGGCCGAGCCAACCGTCGCCCCGGCGAAACCGACCGCCGCGCCCATGATCGTGTAGGTCAGCGTCTTGCCCGTGAAATACATGAGTTGCCGCGTGAGGCGCACACCCCGTCCGTGCGCCGTGCTGGCGGCCAGGATGAAGCCCCCACACATACCGACGCAGTGCGCACTCCCGAGAAATCCGGCTGCGAAGACGAGCGAGACGTCGATCATGTCACGATTCGTGCTTGAATGGATTGTTGAAAAGATCCTTCTGGCATGCGGCGCCGACCTCGATCACGCAGTCGGAGCGGGGACGCGCGATGCAGAGGAGAACGTACCCTGCTTCCCGGTGTCTGGGCTTCAGGGCCGTTCCATCGGATTGATCGACCGCGCCGTCGAGAAGCCGCGCCGCGCAGGTGATGCAGGCGCCGTGACGACAGCCGTACGGAAGACGAAGCCCGGCTTCTTCCAGTGCATCCAGCAGGGGCTCGTCGTCGGATACTTCGACAACACGGCGACCCCGATTTCGGATGTCGATGCGGTAGGCTGCCATCACAAACCGGCCTTTACACCCAGATGTCGGAGGTGCAGTCGCCACCCGGATAGCGCATTTCGTGTGCGCGGGCCGGACCAGCCGGTTCCTCGCCGAAGTCGACGTAGAAGTCCTCATTGATCGCCAGCCCGCCGCGGTCGGTATCGCAGTCGATCTGCAGCATGTACGACCCCTGATCCGCCATGTCGGGGTAAAACTGATTATCCCAGCTGCTGAGCAGTGAACTCGTCACGTACAGACGTTTGCCGTCCAGGCTGAGCTGCAGCATTTGCGGACCACCGACGAGCTCGTGGCCCTGCACCGTGACCGACTCGCCCAGCACGCCGCCGCACGTGACCTGCCCAGCCAGTCTCGGGGCGGACGGATCGCTGATGTCGTACTGGCGGATGTCGCCGTGCAGCCAGTTGGACAGATACAGGAAGCGGTCGTCCATCGAGATCACGATGTCGGTCGTGAGCGGCGGAACGGGAAACGGCCAACCGGACCGCTCGACCGCCTTCTGGTCGATCACCTTTTCGACCGATCGCGATCCGTTGGTCCCCTCCCAGTGCCAGATGTTGCTGCTCAGGGCCGCGCCGACGAAGCCGTGGGTGCTGTCGGGATCGTGGTGGAAGCGCACCTCCAGCGGGACGAGCCCGTCTTCCCCCAGGTCCACGCTATCGACGAGGCGACGCTCCTCCCAATCCCAGAAGTTGAGGCGCTGCCCGTACCGCCCCTCGGCCACGTCGTCGAGGTCAAAGCCGGGCAGATACGTCTTCGGCGCCGCAAACTCGCTGCTGACCATCACGTTGTGGCGTGGCTGATACCAAAAGTCGTAGTTGTAGGGCATGCCGTCGGCGTCGGCTTCCCAGCGGCCGGCCACGTCGAAGTTCTCGTCGAGCAGCAGAAAGCCCCCGGGCGCGTGGCCCTCGGCGTCGCCCAACATGGAGATCATGACGGTACCATCGGCAAGGCAGTGGACCGTGTGGGGCGCGCTCAGATTCGTCCGCTGCTTGATCTCACTGGGAGAAATGACCTTGTGCAGCGTCGGTGCACGCGCGTCCTCCGTGTCGATGACGTGTATGCGACCGGAGCGGAAACCGGGCACGATCAGAAAGCGGCGCGACTGACTCTCGTCGTCGTAGCAGGAGCTGCAGGCGTTCCAGCCGAAGTGATGTAGCTCGTCGCCCAGCGTGGGCATCGGCGTCCGGTGAATGACCTCAGCGTAGGTCGGCGAGTCGGGATCGACGTCTATTGTCGCCAGGTAGTCGGGGGCTTCCGTTTCGGTGCCCACGTAGAGGGCGACCGTGTAGAGCACGGTTTCGCGGTCGGCCTGCATGGCCGCTTCGGGTGAGGCGTAGCCGGGACCACAGCAGACGTGTGCGTCGTCGGAATGGGAAGCATCGGCGTGCGTCATAACAACCTCCTCGTCGGATCTCTGCGATGTCAGCGGACATGCTGATCACAGGGTACCCTACGCGGGGAGGCTTGTCATGAGACGCAGGTCTCAATTTTGAGATGGATATCGGGGAAAGCGGCCGCCGGCGTGGGACGCACGTCCCAAACGCGCCGTTACAAGATTCTATTTTGCCCGAATCCGACCTCGCGCGCCTGAACGATCGCCTCGGCGCGACGGCTGACGTTCAACTTGCGGAAGATGCTGTTGACGTGATTGCGAACCGTCTTCGGGCTGATGAACAGTTCCTCCGCGATCTGGCCGTTGCTGATGCCCTGGGCCACGAGGTCGAGCACCTCGCGTTCGCGAGGCGTGAGCTCGCAGAAGCCGGCCGCCTGGTGATCTAGCAACTCGTCTTCGGAAAGGAAGCCGTGGAGCTCCGACGTGAACCGATCCCAGGCCGGCTCGCCAGGCAGGAGGATGTGGTTTTCACCATTCAGCGGGACGAAGCGGGCCTCCGGAATGAGGGAAGCGAGACGACATCCCATCTGGAAGGGAATCATGGCATCGTGCTTCACATGGAAGACGAGCGTGGGTGCCTCCACCCGCGGCGCCGCGTCGCGGATGTCGATCACGTGGAAGGCGCGCCACAGACGGGCCGCCATCTCGGGCGATGTGCTCTCGCGCTGCAGATCGGCCAGCCAATGCTGCTGCTCCTTGGAGCCCTCAGGCACGAGCAGGTCCACGAAGACCTTCCGGAAGGCGGCGTTGCGCCGCCCCCACCCGACTTTGATCATCTGCGTCAGCGCTTCGGCTTTGGCGCGCTCGAAGATCCGTTGTCCTTCGACCAGCGCCCCATGCGTGTAGGTGTCATACAGCACAAGCTGCCGCACTCGCTCCGGGTGACGCGCCGCATATTCGACCGCGATGCTTCCGCCCTGACAGAGGCCCAGCATAGAGAATTGGTCGAGCCCCAGATCGTCGACCACCGTCTCCAGGTCCTGCACCCAGGCGTCGAGCGACAGGTCCTCCACTTCACGGTCCGAAAGGCCGCAGCCGCGCAGGTCGTATCGCACGAGCATGTGATCACGCGAGAGCTCGTCGAACCAGGGCGGCCAAATGGGCCCCTCCCAGTCGAGTTCGAGGTGCGTCACCCAGTTGGCCACCCGTACCAGGGGCGGGCCCGTCCCCGACGTCGCGTACGCAATCCGGGTCCCGTCAAACGACGTGCAGAAGCGGATCTGCTGGGTCATGGCAAGGACCGTCTCCGGAATCATCTAACAACTTCACATGGTGTTAATATTTAAAATGATCGCAATGAGGCTAGGATCCGACGTGAAGATGGGGCGCTTGGGTTCGACTCGGAAAACAGGTTAAGCTCTTCGGTCCGAGGCCAAGCTAGGAGGCTGGCTGTTTTCGGTTCGTCCAGGCCTTCTCCCTCTTGTCAAGGGCAACCCGTGTCAGGTCACTGAACCGACATCACACCGGGAATCAATTCTTTGCCTGTTAGGCGACGGCTCAACCCTGGACGAACGCGGCAATAAACGCACGAAGATGCCCCACTGGATGCCGCGTGCTACCCAGCGAAAGATAGATATCATTTACACGAGTATCTTTGTATATTTAACACAGTTGCCAAACGCGCCATCGACCGCACACTGCCTCGCTGCTCGATTTCACCGATCGGCTGGCGGGATCCTCCTTCGAATAAAACACGATCGTCTTGTGGTTAGAGCGACCGCAATCTACACCGCCTGCCTTTTTCTACTGCTCGTCTCCGGATGTGGCCCGCCGCCATCGGTACTCGAGGAGAGACGGTCGCTGTCGTCGGAGGACGTTCGCGTGGTAGACGCAAAATCTGACCACGAACCCGCAGAACAGTACATCGCCCTTCACTTCTTGGCGGATCAGGCTGCGACCGACTCATCACAGTACGTCGGAAGCATACGCGTGTCGGAGAAGGCAGACCTCGCTCCGATGGACGTTGTCTGGCATGCCCTCCGTGGGAAAGCCATGCAACTGGGAGGTAACGCCTTCAAAGTGACCCACTCCATCGGTCCGCCGGACTCGAATGTGGTTATCGTTGAACTAGACGTGTTCGAGGTCTCGGACTCCGTACTGGAGGAGAATGAGAATCATTTCTCGCACAATAAGATCTATGTGTTCGGTCGCCTATTCCATGACGAGGACTCGGCCGACTTCAAACTAAACGACCAACCCGTTTCTATAGCACCTCTGCGATACGTTACCCGTCAAAATGAGGTGGGGGGCGAGACAACGATTGGGAAGGGGGGATTCTTTGGAATGAAAGTCACGGTGAAAGGGAAAAAGGGACGTCCACCCTCCTACTGGTCACTGAGCGGATTTGGCATGCAGCCGACGGGCGGTCCCGGCGGCGGAATGGGCGTAGCCGCCACGACAGGACGGGTCCATCCGGTCGATCCGAACTTCGGACGCTTCCTGGTTCGAACGCTGACGGAGCAAGATCGCCCCTGACGCGGCACTCCGCGTGTCGGCGCTGAAACATCGAACGTTCGTGACCCTCCACAACACGGAACGGTTTCATAACGCCGTCATCCCCGCTGCCAGAACACCTCTGTTGAGTCGAACATCAATTCGTCCAAGCCACAGCTCGAGAATACACCTCGAGCAGGAGCGGTGATTGCCTATCGATGCGCTGCAAACACTCACAGCGCCTGCAGTTTATTCAACACCGGGTGTGATGGGGTAGAAAATGGTATCATTCGGCTCCAACGGCGATCTCGAGCGGGAATGAAACCGGAAATCGGCCCCCATTTCCCCCGTTTGCCCGTCCCCGCGCAGGCACGCTGAATCGGTCGCAGATCGACCGAGCGTCTTCCCATCCCCGAATTCCCCATTCCCAGAATGTGGTTGAAAATCCTTGTCGTCATCCTGATCGCGCTCATAGCCATCTATGCGGCGGCGTTTCTGTATGGCGCCTCCCGGTGGCAGACGAAGACGCAGGAACTACGCGACCGGCTGGAATTCGCGCGCTCTCCCCTCCAGCAGCGGACGGTCGATTTTCGCGAACTCGACGACCTTCCCGCCCCGGTGCAGCGCTACTTCCGGACGGTGCTCGAGGACGGTCAGCCGATCGTGACGAGCGTCCACGTCCAGCACGACGGTACGTTTAACACAAGCGAGACCGACGAGCATTGGTCAGCTTTCACCTCGGAGCAGTGGGTCGTGACAGATCGCCCCGGTTTTGTCTGGAACGGTCGCGTGGCCATGGCGCCGGGGCTGCCGGTGCGCGTGCACGACGCGTACGTTTCGGGGCAGGGCATCCTACACGTTTCCCTGCTGGGCGCCGTGTCCGTGGCAGACCTCCGGGGCAAGGGCGAGCTGGCCCGAGGCGAGTTGATGCGCTATTTCGCAGAGGCCACCTGGTACCCGACAGCCCTCCTGCCGAGCCAGGGCGTGACGTGGGAGGCTGTGGACGACCACTCGGCGTACGGCACATTGACCGACGGCGACAACACCATCACGCTGCTCTTCTCTTTTAACGACGAGGGCCTGATCGACACCGTTCGTGCGGAGGCACGCGGCCGAACGGTAGAAGGTGAAGTCGTGCCGACGCCGTGGCGCGGACGCTTCTGGAACTACGAGGAACGGGACGGCATGCTGGTGCCCGCCGACGGCGAAGTGGCGTGGCTTCTCCCAGATGGCGAACGGCCGTACTGGCGAGGCCACATCACCGACTTGGGATATGAATTTGCAGATTGAAGCCACTCTCCGAGGGGTCAGATTCACCATAGATGGCGACTACATGCATCGGGCAATCAATCTCGTAATTCTCTGATTCTGTCCGGTAGATTAATTTCTTTTCGCATCTCTTATTACTGCCCCCTAATCAGTAATAAGTATTCGATTTAATGCCGATTGATATCCGTCGTCTGTTCGTTGTCTGCCTTCTCCTTGCCGTCGCCGGCACGCTTCCGCGAAGCGCGCAGGCTCAAAAGACGCCCTTTACCTACCAGGGCTATCTGGAAGATGGCGGAGCACCTGCATCCGGCATTTTTGATTTTCGATTCCGGCTGTATGACGCCGAAACGAATGGCTCCCAGCTCGGCACCACGATCCAGTTCGATGACGTGCAGGTGAACGACGGTGTCTTTGCCGTCGAGCTCGACTTCGGGAAGGCATTCTTCAGCAGCAACCCGTCCTACCTGGAGGTAGCCGTGCGCGACGGTGCATCCACCGACTCGTACACGTCCCTCAGCCCAAGGGAAGCCATGCGCCCGACGCCCGCGTCGATCCTGGCACAGCGGGCGATGTCTCTACCAAACGTCAGCGTGGACGGGAACGGAAAAGTGGGTGTGGGGACAACAAGCCCAACGAGCCCGCTGACCGTGAATGGCGCCATCGAGTCTACCTCCGGCGGCATCATCTTTCCGGATGGCACGACGCAAACCTCCGCCAGCACATCGCAGGGCAACGTCTGGATGCTCGGCGGAAACAGCGGGACCGATCCCTCGACCGGGGATGTCCTCGGGACGACGGACGATTCGCCGCTGGAACTACACGTCAACGGCACACGGGGACTGCGTATCGAGCCAGCTACCGATAGTGACGGTTACATCACACCGAACGTGATTGCCGGTCATCCTGCGAACAGTGTGGCCAGTGGCGTTGACGGAGCAACAATCGCAGGCGGTGGTTCCGTCAATCCAGAGAACAATTGGAACTGGCAGAATGAGGTGACAGCCGATCATGGCACAATCGGCGGAGGTCAGGCCAACGTCGCGAGTGGCCGCACATCCACAATTTCGGGCGGCTACAGTAATGACGCCAGTGGTTCTCACGCCACCATCGCTGGAGGTCGGTCTAATACATCTGGCGAGTCGTATGCCACGGTCGGAGGTGGTTGGAACAACACCGCTACTGGTACCACCTCTACGATTAGCGGCGGTGGAGGAAACGAAGCCAGTGCCGAGGATGCGACGGTCAGTGGAGGAGAAGGCAACACCGCCAGCGACTCGTACGCCACGGTCGCTGGAGGACGGGACAACACTGCTAGCGGATTCGCTTCCTCGGTCGGAGGTGGATCCGACAATATCGCCACTGGAACGTACGCCATCGTCGCAGGCGGTTATTCAAATGAGGCACGGGCAAGAAACAGCTTTGCGGCGGGCGAGGGTGCTACGGTAGAAGACGCGCATGAAGGCACATTTGTGTGGTCGGACAACTCCCAAACCACTTTCAATCGATTCGTTTCTACGGCCCCATACCAGTTTCTCATTCGGGCGGCGGGCGGCGTCGGCATCGGGACAAACGCACCACTGAGTCAACTCCACGTCGAAGAGAGCATCACCGGCTCCGCTACGCTGGCCAACCACGTCGCGACGATCGAAAACACGAGCGCAAGCACAACGGACGGACCAGACGTGCTCGCTCTGAAAACGAGCATGACGTCGCCAGACGGGTCAGCAAACTTCGTCACCTTCTACGACGGCAACGATTCAGCTGTAGGCTCGATCGAAGGAAATGGTAGTGGCGGTGTCGTCTACACGTCGGGCGGTGCTGACTTCGCAGAGATGCTTCCGCATGCTCGCGCCGGGGAGAGTCTTTCGCCCGGTGACGTCGTCGGCATGATTGGCGGTGAGATCACGCAGAACACAGATGGTGCCGACCGACTCATGGTCATTACCGACCGCCCGGCCGTTCTCGGCAATATCCACGCGGACAATGGATCACCGGTAGCGTTCGTCGGACAGGTGCCCGTTACGGTCGAGGGCACCGTCAACGTAGGCGATCTGCTCGTCGCGAGCGGAAAGAATGACGGCACGGCCCGCGCCGTGGCACCGGACGCGTGGAGCCCCGACACCGACGGCCCGATCGCGGGACGCGCGTGGACGGCCAAACAGGGTAGCGGACGCGGCACCGTGACCGCGGAGGTCGGCCTCAGCGACACCGACGCCCTCGTCCAGCAGATTCAGAAGCAGCGCGAGGCGATGAACGTCCAGCAGGCAGAGATCGACGCGCTACGCGAGCAGGTCCAGCAGTTGCAGTCCGTGCACGAGCGCCTGCGGCGTCTGGAAGCCGCGATGGATCGTTCGGAAGGAACGTCGCCCTCTCCTGCACGGCGGTAACGCGCTGTCTGGCTGATCTCTCCGTTCCTTCCCGCTCGATCCCGGCTTACGCGATGCGCTATTCACGTTTGCGATTCATTCTCTCGCTTCTTTTTCTCACCCTCGGCACGACGCTCGCCGCCCGTCCGGCCTCGGCTCAACTCGCGCTACGCGCCTCGCACGTAGGGAGCGGGCACGGTGCCATGACCGGCTCTAACTACTCGCTCCGCGGAAGTGCCGGACAGCCCGCAACGGGCATCGTCGGCTCCGACCCGTATGTCGGACAGGGTTTTTGGTACGCCGTCCGCAATGAAAACGTGCGTCTCCCCGTCGAACTCGCCGCCTTCACCGCCCGTCCGGATGGCGAGGCCGTGCACCTCGTCTGGCAGACCGTGAGCGAGACCGGTAACGACGGATTCTACGTTCAGCGTCAAACAGAAAGCGGCACCTTCTCGGATGTGGACTTCGTCGCCGGCGCGGGGACGACCACGGAGCCGAACACCTACCGGTTCACCGACCGCGACCTACCCTACGAGACAGAGACCGTCACGTACCGCCTACGGCAGGTCGACATCGATGGAAGCGAGACGTTTTCGGAGACGCTCGTCACGGAGCGAAACGCGGTAGACCAACTCACGCTTCTCGGCACCTATCCCAATCCAGCCCGGACGAGCGCAACCGCGCGCCTGGCCGTCCCCGAAGGCGTGGATGATGCACAGCTCGTCATATACGACCTCCTCGGTCGCAAGGTGCGCGATCTGCCCGTGAGCGGTTCGGGCCGCCACACGCTAACGCTGCAAACCCACGGCCTCGCGGCCGGCATGTACTTCCTCCGTCTCACTGGCGGCGGACAGGTCCGGACACAGAAGCTAACCGTCGTACGATGACGCGCATTTGGTGTTATCGCGTTGGAGCGTTCACAGCTGGTTCGTCTCGGTTGTCTCGACATGCTGAGAGCGATGCGGATCAGGCCGTTTGCTGGGATCCTGCAGGCGCGCGGTGCGACGTTCCTCTACCACGGCTACGCCCCTCTGAATCGGCGGTATCGGACGGATATCGCGGTATGCGTACGGTGAAACGCGATCCTTGCCCCTTCTCGCTCTCCAACCGGATGCGGCCATCCATTTTCTCCGTCAGGGTACGTGCGATCGCCAGGCCCAGCCCCACGCCGTCAAACTCACGCTTGTCCCCGCCGGATTCCTGCTCGAATGCGTCGTAGAGCCGAGGAAAGAACGCCGGATCGATACCGACACCCGTATCCTCGACCTCAACAATCACATCCCGTTCGTCCCCGATCAGCCGCACGGTAACCGCTCCCCCTTCATCCGTAAACTTGATGGCGTTGCTCAGAAGATGCCCCAGGATGCGCTGAAACGCAGGACGATCCGCGTGTGCCTGAATCGGACGATCCGGCAACTCCACATCGAGCGTCAGATTCTCATAGGCGGCTTCCTCCCGGTACCGGTCTGCCACTTCCTTGACGGCTATCGAAGCAGAAAAGCGCTCCGTCTCCAGCATCATCGAGTCCGACTCAAGTTGCGCAAAGTGAAGCAAGGACTCGAGCGCATCGCCCAGGCGGCGGCCACTCTCGTTGATGTACCTCAGGAGCTGCTTGGTCGATTCATCGGGATCTTGCGAGAGCAGTGTGTCGGAAAACCCAATGATTGCTGTCAGCGGCGTTCGAAATTCATGGTTCATGTTGGCGAGAAATGCGGACTTCAGGCGGTTCATTTCCTCTGCCTCGGCCCGGGCTCGCTCCAGTTCTTCCGTCCGCCGCTCGACTTCGTGCCGGAGCGACCAGTTCCACGCCGCCCCGGCTCCCAGAACCACCAACAGTCCTCCGAGAACCAGCGAGATTGAATACCACCAGGTCCCCGACTCGGGACCCGTCTCGGATGAATCGAACGAGACCCAGCGCTCATAAATCGACCGATGCGTGGACGCTGTCAGGCTACTTAAGGCCTTGTCAAGCACGCTCCGCAGCATCGCCCGGTCGTGCCGAACCCCAAACCGAAGGTTGTAAACGTAGCCCGTCGCCCCGGCGACGCGAAGGTTCGTGATCTGCGCGCGCTCGATCGTTGCGCTCGCGACGGGTAGAGACAACACCATGCCGTCGACGGAGCCGAAGGCCGTTTTTTCCAGACCGGTTCGAATATCTGGCACGATCTGGAATTCTGCACCTGGATACTGCCTGCGAAGATCGCTGTTTGCAGCATATCGGTCCACGATTGCGACCCGCACTCCATCCAGGTTGTCCATGCTGACCGGATCGGCTTGCTCTCGCACAAGCAGAACATCGGGAACGGACAGGAAGGGCTGCGTGAACGCCATGTATTCATCCCGACTCTCCGTCTTCTGGATGGCGGTCGTCAAATCCGCCTTCCCTTCCCGGATGCTGTCCAGAGCAGCCGACCACGTGGGAGCCTCGACGTGCTCGACCCGCAAGCTCAGCCGGCCTGCCACTTCCGCGAGATAGTCCGGCGCAATGCCAACCGCTTTGCCGATCTCAGAATACGACTCAACCGGAGCGTAGTCGGGGATCACCACGTGACGAATAACGGGGTTACTGTCAACCCACTCCCGTTCCTCGGCGGTTAGATCGAGCCGTCCGTCCTGGAACGCCTGGCTCTGTGCTACTGCCGGAGGACAAATCGTACACACGCCCACCCACATCAGCAGGAGAGCGTAGCGAAGCATGGCTGCGGTGTCGGCATCGATCGGCCTCGGTCGTCGAAGTGTATTCTTCATAGCCGATGAAGTCTCCCGAGTGATCGATCCGTTTAACATCAGATGTGAAGTGTCAAACATCTGATGTGTAAAATCACCATTTTATATCGATAAATCAAGACCTACCAGCGCGATCGCCCCTTGGTGCCACCGAATCATACGAGGAGCCCTGCCAAACCGGTGTATCCAGGGCTGGGACGACATGAGAAAGCCACCTCATCTGTACGACGAGGCGACCTCATTCTGCGTCCAGCCGCTTGACGCGCTTGACTCCGCGGCCGTACTGTTTACCGCGTAACAGTCACGGTGCGCGTCATCATCTGGCCTCCTGCTTCGAGCCGTAGAAAATATGTGCCGCTGGCCAGGCCGCTGACGGTCAGTTGCTGCTCCGTGCGCCCGGTGCCGCGCCCCGAGGCGATGACGCGAACCTGGCGGCCGAGAATGTCATAGAGAACCAGACGCATGTTCTCTCCTTCCGGCACGGTGTAGCGGAGCGTAGCGACGGAGTGAACCGGATTCGGAAAGGGATTCCGGAGCTCGCGGCCCGCCGCACGATCAACAGATACGACCGCCGAGAGGGTTGCCGTGCCGTCGGTGTCCATCTGGCGCAGCCGGTATTCCATCCGGTCGGCCTGATAGGGGAGGTTCGTGTCGACGAACCGATAGCGGTGCGACTCTACGGTCGAGCCCCGCCCGTCGACGAATCCGACGTTCGTCCATGCGCTTGCCTGTACCGACGGTCCGATCGCTCTTCGCTCGACGACGAAGCCGGCATTGTTCGTCTCTCCCGCCGTTTGCCACTGAACGAGGACGTTGCCATCGTCGACGATCGCAGTCAGGTCCGACAGTTCGACAGGGAGCGGATTTGACGGACTCGAGAAAACAAATTCGCTGAAATGATTGACCTCGGCGACCAACTCCGTTGTGGCCCCGTTCGATTCGACGGTCGTGGGAAGAGCCCTGAACGCTCCCGAACCCGTCCCCGGTCGGGAGTACGCGGTAATATCGCTCGGGTCGGTTACCCCTCTGAACTGACTTAGGTCGAAGCGCACGGTTGTACCGCTGCCGATGCTCATCCCGGGTTCAGTCGCGATCACGATTCGGTAGTCGCTGACGTTCTCTTCGTCCGGCATCCCCTCAATCCCGGCCGGTGGGGTCTCAAAACGGGCCACCGTGACATGAGCGGACGACGTCGCGGTCTGGGCGGCAAAATCGAGTTTTATGCCCGTGTTGCCGGCCGAGAGGAGGCCCGGCCCATCTACAATGGAGATTGCGGACTGAGACGGCGCCCCCGGGGCGTTGAGATTTTCGTAGATGTGGGTTGTCGGACCCGTGCCCGGATCGATACCCATGGCAACGAGATCCGGATCTCCGTCGGCATCCATGTCCGCCCAGTCGACCGCGTTGAGCTCGACGGCCGTAAACCCCATGTCTACGCGACGGAAATTCCCATCGTCGTTTCGGTACATGGCAGCGTCCGCCTTGGCCCCGCTGTCGCCGATCACGAACAGGTCGAGGTCCCCGTCGGCGTCGTAATCTCCCCATTTGCAACTGCCAACCACGCCGCGAAAATCAGCGCCGATATCTACAAACGATCCATTGTCGTTGCGATAAATGATCGTCGACGCTTTGTAGTCAGCTGTACGTCCATTGATCGCCAGATCGATATCGCCGTCGCGATCGTAATCCCCCCAACTGATGGAGCCGAGCGACACGCCAACCAGCCCCGCGGCTGCTTCTGTAAACACCCCACTATCGTTGCGATAAAGGGTGGCGATTTCGTCCGAACCGGACGTCTCACCGATCAAGATAACGTCGAGGTCCCCGTCGCGATCGTAATCCCCCCATCGGCCGGCGCCGCTGTACACGCCCGTAAGACCGGCGCCAATATCGGTGAAGCTCCCATTATCGTTGCGGTAGATGGTCGAGGCTAAATTCCCGTCACCATCCCAGCCCGTCAGAAGGAGGTCGAGATCACCGTCGCCGTCGTAATCGCCCCAGTCGCTGGACTCGCTGCCTCCGGTAATCCCCGCCCCGATATCGGTGAACGTGTCATTACCGTCGTTCCGATAGAGGGTTGCTGTCGCGGTGTTCACGTCATCCGCGAGAAGTCCGGTGACAATCAGGTCGAGATCGCCGTCACCGTCGTAGTCGCCCCAGCTGCCGGAGCCGTACGCTACGGGCGTCAATCCAGCGTTAATGTCCGTAAACGCGCCGTCGTCGTTGCGATAAATCGTGACTGAACGATCCCAGTTGCTATTTCGACCGGTGACCACGAGATCTAGATCGCCATCGCGGTCGTAATCGCCCCAGCGACTGCTCCCTATCGCTGCCCCGTCGACGCTCGTGCTTTGGATGGCAAAGGTCGACGGTACATCGATCGTAAACGTTTTGGTCGTGGTTGCGCCGTCATTGTCGGTCGCCTCGATGCTGAACGTGTAAGATCGTCCGGCCTCTGCTTTTGTCGGGGAGACGACCAGTGACGCGATTCCATTTCCGTAATCGGTAAATGTGCCGACACCGGCACCCTGCACGAGTTGAAGAGTGAGCGGGTCACCGTCGATGTCTCCGGCCTCGATGAACCGCGTGGTCGATGCCCCGCCCATCACGACACTCTCACCGGTATCGCGTCCGAACGAGGGCGTTCGATTTGGAAGGTTTTGGATCGTGCGGTTGACGTACACGGACACCGATGGACCGCCGGAAACGTCATTCAGACCAGTCAGAACGAGGTCGAGGTCACCGTCTGCGTCGTAGTCCCCCCACTGACTCGATCCTCTTGACGTGCCAGTCACGCCGGCGTTGATGTCGACGAACGAGCCGTTTTCGTTTCGATAAATCCGGGCCGTTCGCTGCTCATTGACATCGTAGCCACTGACGAGGAGATCGAGGTCGTTGTCCCCGTCGAAATCTCCCCAGTCAACCGTGCTACCCCGTACGGCAGCAAGACCGGCGCCGATATCGGTGAAGCTGCCATTGTCGTTCCGGTAAATCATCGCCAGGTATGACGAATTGTTATTTCGTCCCGTGATGGCGAGATCCAGGTCTCCGTCGTTGTCGTAATCGCCCCACCTGGCGCTCCCGTTCGACGCCCCCTCGAGCCCAGCCCCAATGTCTGTAAACGTCCCATTGTCATTTCGATAAACGGTGGACGCGTGATTGACAAAGTCGGAGCCGGTGATAATCAGGTCCAGATCTCCATCGCCGTCGTAGTCGCCCCAGTCGCTCGAACTGAATACCACGCCGTCAAGGCTCGCGCCGATGTCCGTGAATGTGCCGCCACCGTCATTCCGGTAGATGGTCGCACTCGGATTACTGCCGTCCTCAAGGCCGGTGATGACCAGGTCCGGGTCTCCGTCGTCATCGTAGTCTCCCCAGTGGCTCGAGCCCAGGACGAGGCCGTCGAGCCCGGCACGAATATCCGTGAATACGCCTCCATCATTTCGATAAATCACCGCGATCTCCCCCGACTGGCCGTGGTCGCCGCTGATAACCAGATCGAGATCTCCGTCGCCGTCGTAGTCTGCCCAATCGCCCGAACCGATCGCCACACCGGCAAGGTTCGCTCCGACATCGGTGAACCCGCCGGTGCCGTCATTCCGGTAGACCCGCGTCACCTCGTCACGATTGGCGTCATAGCCCGTAACCACCAGATCGAGGTCGCCATCGCCGTCGTAATCCCCCCAGCTGCTCGAGCTATCGTACACGCCGTCAAGGTCGATACCACGACGCATGAACGACGTTGTCGAACTTGCCTTTCCGATAAGTCGGCGCGAGCCCTGCTTACCGGGTTGGAATTCGAGGAGCGTGCTTCGTGCATCCGGTGCGTGGATCGCATCCGGCGGACCGGTGCTCGACCGCTCACCGGCATGTTGACCGCGCGACGGGAAGGTGGATGTGGACAGAAGTGCGAAGCACAGAAGAACAAGCGAACCGCGCAAAATATGTCGACCGTTTAAACCGAAATAAATGGGCCTACTCTCGAACTCGAATCGATGAGAGACTCAAATTCTGAAATACTCGCATGCTTCGAGCATTAAATAGGATACATGATACCTATCCGATCGATAAACTGAAAGAGATGGAGACTTAGACCACCGCTGAAACCGTAAATCCACACACCAAAACCACACTAACCAGTGCCGGTCGCACTCGGGCGCATCCTAGCCCCCACGCCCCCCCTCACCCCGCAAACCCCAAACCCCATACCTCGCCTCGCTTCACACCATTGTGCCGTCTGCGGGCGACTGAGCCCGAACCTGCAACGACGGCCGTCGTAGAGAAAGTCGCTGGGGGTGCCCCCGCAACGGGCTGAGATCATACCCTTTGAACCTGATTCGGCTCGTACCGACGAAGGAAAAGCGTGCCCGCCCTACCTGCGTGTCGCACGATCACATCGGTTGTGCAGGTCCTCAGCACGCGTGTCCTTTTCTATCACGACCTGCTATTCTCGTATGACAACCGTACGCCTAGGACTTGAGTGGTTTCTGAACCCGGACCACACCCCCCTCCTGATCGCGAAAGAATACGGCTGGTTTCGCGACGCCGGCATCGACCTCGAAGTCATCGAGCCGGAAGAACACCTGGACGCCGTCGACGCAATCGAAGACGGCACGATGGACCTTGCCATTACCGAACCGCTTCACCTCGTCGAGGATGGCGCCGCCGGCCACTCCGTCGTCGGCTTCGCCCGCTTCCTCCACACGAACGGAGGCGTCATGTACCGAACGGACGGCGACATCCAGCGCCCGAGCGACATGGCCGGCGCTCGGATTCAGTATCCGGGCGCTCCGGGCCCCGGCGGTCCGGCGATCGTCGGCACGATGATCGAAACGGACGGTGGAACGTATGACGTCGAGGATTTCACGCCGGTAAACAAAGGTTTCTACCACACCGACGCTCTGGCCGAGGACGAAGCGGATGTCGCGACCCTCGCGTTCTATAACTTCGAAATTGTCGAGGGGCTGCACCGCGGGCTGGATGTCGACTTCTTCGCCCTGAAAGACTGGGGCGTGCCGGACTTCTGCCAGCTCATCCTGATTACATCGCAGGAGAAACTGACCGTCGAACGCGAGCTCTTTCAGACGCTCACGCAGATTCTTCGCCGCGGGATCGACGTTGTTCACGAGAAGCCGGACGAGGCCCGGCGCATCTACTTCGAGCACACGGGAACGGACGCGAACGACGAACTCACCTCGGCCATCTTCGACGCCACCATTCCATGCTTCACGCACGACTTCAGCATGACGGATCGGTATTACGATCAACTGGAAGCGTGGATGATCAAGCGCCACCTGATCGACGCGCCTGACGCACCGGTGTCGTACTGGACGAACGACCTCGCCCTCCCTGAGCTCGCGCCCAACCCAGCGGCCTGATTGGCCGTTGTGACTGCCCGGAGACGGGGCCTGGTTGCGTTTGAGTCGAGAAGCATGCTTGTTACCGTAGCCGTTCCCTGCGAACGGCTACGCCCTCTTTCGCCAACGCGCCCCTCTCTGTGCCCTCTTCTCGCACCCTTCGATCCGCGACACCGATTGAGCGCTGGTCCCTACTGAATGCTCTCGGCGTGCTCGCTGCAACCGCGGTGAGCCTCGTCGTTGACGCAACGCTCCCGGTTATTGTCACCGGCGGCGCTGCGTTGCTACTGCTCGTCGCACAGTCCCGGCACAAGTGGACGCCGGACGGCGGCTTCGGGCGGGCCAACACGGTGACGGCCGTGCGACTTGCGATGGTGCTCGCCCTTCCACTTCTCCCCGCCTCGCTTGGCCCCGCGGCCCCGATCGGCGTGGGACTCGTCATCCTGATTGCGGACGGTATCGACGGCTGGCTCGCGCGCCATTACGAGTTGTCGTCGGAGTTTGGGGAGTTCTTCGACAAGGAAACCGACGCATTCTTCCTCCTCGTCCTCTGCCTGATGACGACGACATCCGGACTGCTCTCGCCCTGGGTCGTCGGCCTCGGCCTGTTGCGCTACCTCTTCGTCGTGGCGCTCTTCCTTCTGCAGCCACACGTAGGAAAGGAGTACCGGTCGTCGTGGGCCCGCATCATTTACGTCGGCGTCGTCCTCGCCATGCTCGCGGCGTTTCTCCCGTACCCGGCGGTTACGCAGCCCCTCGTCGGCCTCGCGGCCACAGCGCTGCTCTACTCGTTCGGCCGCTACACGTGGTGGCTGTGGTCGGTCCGACACACCTGATACTGAATCCAAATGACGCTGTCCGGGTGCTGTGCCTCGGCCGCTGGGGATGGTTCGGTCGATAAAGGGAAAAAGGGCGTCGCTGGGAACGATCCATGCTTGGTTCTGCGGTTTGAAGCACCCGGGCGAACGTAGCAGACCCCGACATTAGAATTTGGATTGGGTATGAGACCGCCTCTGGACGGAACGGGCCGCGGCCCATCTGCTCAATCGCATCACGAGCAAGCCGCTCAAGATCGAATCGAAGCTCACTTCACCCGTCCATCCGAGCACCGCTCACACCGGCGCTGGTACAGCTTCCGCACCACACCGAACTGAATGAACGCAAAAAAGACAAACCAGCTCATCAGTTCAGCCAGGGTCGCATCGCTGAAATAGTGGATAATCAGCGTGGCAACCAGGGCGACGGCGGCGGATATCGCAACATGAAGTCCCGTTCGGTAGGTCATCATTTCAAAAGAAAACGTTCGTAGAATCGTTAACCGGAATACGTAGACCCGGCCTGTATCGGTACAACCATACAGATTCACGTCGCAGGGATCATGCTTCTTTGCACCGTTTGCGCCGCAACTGTCACTTGGACACCGGCACGAAGTCCGCGTCGCACACGACATCTCCCCTGCAATCGCCGATGCCAACGCCTACATCCTCGTTTGAGACCGGGCGGAAGCGGATCGCGGTGCCGCCGCTCGGCGCGAGACGGAGCGTGAGCGTGGTTGCGTCATCCACGAGCACCTTCGTGTGATCAAACGCGAGCGGGTTGGTTTTCCAGTGGGCATCTTCGGCGTCCCGGTACACCTCGGCGACGTAGGGTACGCCCGACTCGAGAAAGGTCAGCGGCGCCTTCAACGTGCGCTCCTCCTCGTCGGTGGTGCTACCGAGGTACCAGTCGTCGCCATTCCACGCCCTCCGCACCACGGTCAGGTAATCCCCGATCACAGCGTGTAGAACGCGCGTCTCCGCCCAGTTCGTCGGGACATCGACGATGAACTGAAAGGCCTCCGGCCGCTCCTCGTAATTCCGCGGCAGATCCGCAGCCATGTGCAGCGGACTGTAGAGCGTGACGTATAGCGCGAGCTGCTTCGCTATTGTCGTCGGGACGGAGTGTTCTGGCTCATCCCCTGCATCGACAAGCTGAAAGATGCCAGGCGTGAAATCCATCGGACCCGCAAGCAGGCGCGTGAACGGTAGCGTGACCGTGTGCGCCGGACCGTTGCCATCGGCCCACGGGGCATTGAACTCTTGCCCGCGCGCCCCTTCCCGCGTGAGCATATTGGGAAAGGTCCGGCGAATGCCCGTCGGCTTGATCGGCTCGTGCGCATTGATCATGAGCTCGTGCTCGGCCGCCGTCTTCACGACGTGGCGGTAGTGGTTCACCATGTATTGTCCGTGATGCCACTCCAGCGCAATGTCGCCATCGTCCGTCATCCGCTTGATCGACCGGCCCGGCGTGACATAGCCCGTCTTTACGGCGCGAACTCCGTGCTCTTGGTAGTAATCGAACGCCTCCGGTAGCTGATCTTCGTAATTCATCACGCCCCCGGCCGTCTCGTGATGCCCGATCAAGCGTGTGCCCTTCTCGAGCGCATAGTCGGCCAGTTCATCCATCTCGAAGTCCGGATACGACGTCGTGAACTCGAACGCGTCGCCGTTCTTCGTCCAGTCGCCGTCCCAGCCCTCGTTCCAGCCTTCGACGAGAACGCCGTCGAACCCGTGCTCGGCGGCGAAGTCGATGTAGCGCTTCACGTTCTCGGTGGTCGCGCCGTGCTTCGGGCCGGAGCCCCACGTCGAGGTCCCAAGATGCATTTCCCACCACACGCCGACGTACTTCCCGGGATCGATCCAGCCGGTGTTTTCCAGACGATTCGGCTCGTTCAGGTTCAGGATCATCCGCGATGTCAGGAGCTCTCCCGCCGTGTCCGTGACCTGCACCGTCCGCCAGGGCGACGTCATCGGAGCGGAGGTTTTCACCTTCGTGCCGTCGGACCACGGGACGAGATCCGCTTCCAACATTTTGTCCCCGTTTCGGGCGAGCGTCATGCTCGAGTAATTCGTCAGCGCCGCCTCGTGGATGCTTAGAAAACGACCGTTACCGGTCTTCATCGTGAGCGGCGTGTGCAGCGTATCGGCCGCCTCGCTCAGATCCGACTCCTCGTACAGATACTCGTAGCGCCTCGGCTCATACGCCTCGATCCACCAGGCCGTCGGGTCTTCGCGCAAGCTGAACTCCGTCACTTCGTTCAGAATCTGGAAGCTCCCGAGGTGTGGCTGCTCCGGGATCTCGTAGCGAAAGGCGAGGCCGTCATCGAAGGCGCGGACGATAACGACCAGGGTTCGCGTCGCGTCACCCGTCGTTTCATACGTCGCCCGGAGCTCGTTGTAGCGGTTGCGAACATAGCGCTCCTGCCCCCAGACCTGCTCCCACGTCGTGTCGACCGACGCCGTTCGCATGTCGGTCAAGGTCAGATCCTCGGCAAGCGAAATGTTGTCGTGCAGTTCCAGGCCGAGGCGCGATGATTCGATCACCGGCTTCCCCGACCGCGTCGCGCGATAGGAGATACGCCCGTCATTTTCTGAAAGATGGACGGTAAGGGAGCCGTCCGGGGATGTGACGGAGACGGGCTGCGCGCTCACGGGCAAATGGGTCAAGGTGAGGAGCAGGAAGGAGACGAGAAACGAACGCATAGGCGGCGTCATGCTGGGCTGTCATCGGGTACCCAAGATGCAGAGACCGGTCACAAACACGCAAACCTGGCTGACGAAGTACCCGAACAGAATCGCTTCCCCTCTCGCGGGTACATCGTGAACCATCCCGCACGCTCGACCGGATCCTACCGCCGCTCCGGGCGTGAACGCATCGCCCCCACGCTGTCTCACCTCGCACCACTCTCCGTAGATGTTCTCGACAATCCGCACGCCCGAAGATTCCTCTTCGTGGCGATCCTTCGGCATTTTCCTCGGCGCCTGGTTGCTGCTGAACCTGCTGCCGTTCCTCCCGGCGACCGTCTCTCCGCTGCCGATCAGTCCGTATGCGCCGCTCTCGGTGGACGTGCTAGTGCTACTAACCTTCGCTGTGCTCGCGATGCATCTGCCGATGGACGCCGTCCGTCGGTGGGGCCTGCGCATCGCTACGGCCGGCGTGTTCTTCGTCCTGTTCTACCAGATCTACGACGCGGTCGCGTACACGGCCTTCCAGCGGAGCGGCCTCTTCGCGGAGGACGTGCAATACCTCGTCGATGTCTCCTACTTCGCGCTCGACAGCCTCTCGTGGCAAACCGGCGGACTGGCTATTGTCGGGCTTACTGCAGCCGCCGGCCTCGCCTGGATCGTGCCGCATGCCGTCCGCCTCGCTTCAAGCATCGGCGCCGGGTCACGACGGGCGCAGTTCTCGCTCGCGACCGTCCACCTCATCGCGTGGCCGATCGTCTTCGTGATCGCTCCGGCGCAGGAATGGGGCACCGAGAACCTGACGTATCAGACGTCAAACGAGCGAACGCGCGTGCGAACCGTTGCGGCAAAGGTGACGGAGAACGCGCAGGCCTCGGCGCGGCTCTACACGATGCTGGACACCCTCGGCCGGGCGCCGGTCGACTCGACGTACTTTGGCTACGAAAACGTCGCGCTCGACCGAAAGCCGCACGTCTACCTCTACATGATTGAGTCGCTCGGCGAGGTGCTGAAGCAGGACCCGGAGCTTCGCGGACCGTACCGCGACATGATGTCTGTCGTCCAAGATACGCTCTCGCAGGCGGGCTGGCACTCGGCCTCCGCGCTGTCGGAAGCGCCGGTGCGCGGCGGACGGTCGTGGCTCGCCATCGCCTCGGTCCTGCTCGGCACCCGCGTCGACCACCAGCTCCTCTACGAGCGCTTCCAGGGAACGCCGGAGGATGTCCCGTCGCTCGTCCGATTCCTCAGCGATCAGGGCTACCTCACTGTCACCTGCCAGCCCTACACTGTCGCCCGACCCGGGCTAGAGATTACAAACCCGTACGGCTTCGACGTGCTGCTCCACCGCGACGACCTCGATTACGAAGGGCCAACCTACGGATGGGGTGTCGTGCCGATGTCTGATCAGTACAGCCTCGGCGTGTCCCACGAACGCCACCTCAAACCCGCCGCGGAGGCCGGACGGCCGTTCTTCTATTTCTTCGAAACCGTCCTCTCCCACGCTCTCTGGAATTACGGCCTTCCGCCGGTCATCGACCACTGGTCTGACTTCAACGAGGGCAACACGTCGGATGTCCGCGACCGGCTCGCCGCGAAAGCGCACCCTCCGTACCTGCTGCCAGACTCCATCACCGCGCCACGCATCTTCGACCAGCCGGCCAAGATCCGCTACCTGCGCCACGTGGCATTCGAGATGGAGGTGCTCGTTCAGTACCTGCTGCGGGATGCCCCGGACGGCAGCCTCGTCATCCTGATGGGCGACCACCAGCCGCCGATCGTCCCGTCCGAGACGTTCGACGTGCCGATCCACATCCTGAGCCGCGATCCGTCGCTCGTCCAGCCGTTCACAGACAGCGGCTTCGTCCCGGGACTGCGGGCCAACAACGTTCCGCAGTGGAAGCACGAAGGGCTGTTCTCTCTGACGGTTCGTTCGCTCGTAGCGGCCGATACTTCCGCGCAAAAACGAGCCTCTCTTCCGCCATTAAAACCGGAGGGCGTGCCTCGCTCCATTATCGTTCGATAACGGACAGGCTGCGGGCGAATTGAGCGAAGCGCCGGGCGGCGTCCGGCCAGGCCGGGAAGTGCGTGCTCCGGTCCCAGGCGGTCTCACCCATCGCGCGGCGCCGCTCCGGATGCACGATGAGATCCCGCAGGGCGTCGGCCAGAGCATCTGCGTCATCGGGCGGCACAAGGTGACCGGCCGCAGCGCCCGCGAGGTTTTCCGGCAAGCCGCCAACCTTCGACGCCACCACCGGCATCCCGCGCGCCATCGCCTCTCGCGTTGCCATGCTGCACGTCTCGAAGCGCGTCGGCAGCACGAAGAAATCGGCGTTATCGTATGCCGCCGGCATCGCATGGCTATCGACAACTCCCTCCCACCGGACGCGCCCCCGAATTGGAGACGCCTGAAGCTGTTCTCGAAATGACTCGGCGTACTCGGCGTCGAGGTCGGTCCCTCCAATCAGCCGCCACGTCCAGTCGAGCTCCTGGATCGTGCGCAGCGCCTCCAGAAGCACGTCGAGCCCTTTTCCGGGCAGAACGTTCGCGACCGTGAGAAGCTGAACCGGTCGGCAACGGTCGAGTCGGTCCGGCACCGTCGGCCGAAATCTGGCGTCCAGTCCCGGCGGGACCACGCACACCGCGTCCGGCTGCATTCCCTCACGAATCAGCGCCGTTCGAACGTACTCGCTTGGCGTGACGGCCCCATCGAACAGCGGCAGCAGCCCTCGCTCGCCGTCGGCCTTCGACGCATCGGACGCGCGCGGATCGACACAATTCAGGTAGTGCGCGAGGAGAATCAACCGGGCGTTCGGCCTCTGCGCACGCACGGCCCGGAGGGCGTCGTCATGCTGCAGACAGAGGCTGTCCACGACCACGGTTTCGGCGTCCCCGATCGCGCGAAGCGGGTCCGCCGGCCCGGCATCGACCGGCCAGGTCACCACGTCCGGCGGCGGTGACCCCTGCGGCCACGCGTCCAGGATCCGGCGATTGTAGACGTTGCCGCCGGTTGGCGTGCCGGCAATGTCGGGTACGATGAAAATCATGAAGCGGCAGGACAACGAGTCTCATCCCGTTGACAAGAGCGATCGAGGTATCCACTGTCATCAGCAGAGCGGTCGTCAACGGACGACGGTGATTCTTCGGACTTCGACGCCACTCTGACTTCGCAGTTGGAAGAAGTAAACCCCCGTCGCGAGATCCGCCGTCGAAACGGTTGTCTGTATACCAGATGCTGAAGCAGCGCCCCTCATGACCAAGCGGACACGCTGCCCGAGAACATTGTACAGGTCCACTTCGATTTGCTGTGATTCGTTCGTACGCACCGACACGCGGATATCACGACCTGCCCGAACCGGGTTCGCTCCTTCGATGTTCAGCTTTCCGGTCTCTTGGATCCGAACCATCTTTGGATCCGAAAGGGTCGCGGTTCCATCGATGTCGACTTGACGCAAGCGAAACTGGTGCGTGCCGCCAGAAAGCGGTCTGGACTCAAACCGATAGGAGCGTGGCTCGCTGATCGTACCGGCACCGTCCAAAAAGCCAATGGACGCCCAGTCAGTCGAGCCCGGCGCCTGATGAAGCACATGGAATCCTGCGTTATTGGTTTCGCTTAGGGTTTTCCAGGTGAGCACCGCTGTCGCTTCAGAGGCAACTGCGTTGAACGCCGACAGCTCGACGGGAAGGGCCACCGGCTCCAGACGCAGGTCATCGAACGCAAATTCTTCGGCGGCGCCATCGATATGCGCCTCAATTTGGATGATGACAGAGCTGGCAGGCGTCGGGATGTCGAATCCAAAGCGTGCCATCTCCGGCTTGAGTTCTACACCCTCGCCATTTCCGTCAAAGTCCCCATCGACGGCCAGTGGCTCGTTGAACCCATCGATGGAACCGCTGGAAGTCGTTCGCTGGACATACGAGAACTGTAAGCCGGTGGTATATGTGGCGCCTCCGTCCGTGCTGTACCGCACGACGAGCGAATCGCTTAAATCGTAGCAGCTAAACTGCTCTCCTTCGTTGCAACCAGCTGCAAATCGCCCGAGGAACCGGAGCTCTGTCGCACCCGACACGTCGACTTCCTGAAGCGTCAACGTTTTGACCGGCAGACCGTCACCTCCACCATCGTCCAGATCCTCTCCTGCCCAAAAATACGTTCCTTCGATCCCCGAGTACGGAGCACTCACATTCGACAAAACCTGCCCGGACGACACGCCATCCGTTCGCTGAAAATGATCGTTGGACCCATCGTAGAAAATGTTCGATGCCGTGTAGCGCGAACCGAGCCCGTCTGTCTCAAAATCCTCAACGTAAGGGAGCGTCGGTTGCTGGGCCCAAACCGGTTGATTCCAGCTAAGGAAGACGAGGACGAGAAGAAGGGGCGCGAGCGGGAGTCGAACGATTCGAATGTGTGTCATCTAGGAGGTCTGAGGCGTAGGCAAGAGGGGAACAGCGAATACAGTATAAGTCGCTCGTGCTCGCCACGCATATTTTCCCCTCACCGCAGGATGAGTGCCCCCTCTCACGATGCGACGAGCAAGCACGACGCACCTGTGGGATCATCGAGTACCACGACCTCCGGACGCTCGCACTCCAATTCCGACGGCGGCTCGTGGGCTGCCCCGCCGAGATCACCTGCACGTTTCGCTGCTTCATCCAGGTTCTCGACGGCAAATCCCGGGAGCCAGCGCGGCGCATCCGATACCTCGGCGCGCGTCACGGACCGCAGACGGGCAATGGGAGCGTTCCCGCGGGAAAAGCGGATATCGTCGCCGAGGAATTCGTCGCTCGGATGATCGTCGACGCACGACCACACCAGCAGGTCGCCATAGAAATCGCGAGCCGCGTACGGGTCGGTCGTCTGAAGCTCCGACCAGACCAGGGACCCGGGTGCAGGATTCTCGGAGACCTCAATCGGCGGAGCGGCGGCGGACGGCGTTGTTTCCCAGATGCCGAACTCGGCGCCCGTTGGATCCGACAACACTGCACGCCATCCGTCGCCGCCCGCAGGCATCGCCGGTTCGATCAGGGTTGCACCGTGGAACTGGGCTCGCTCCGTCATCGCGACGGCATCCGGCGTCGGCACAAAGGGCGTCCACCGAGGCGGCTCGTCCTGCTGCACCTCCCATGCGCTCATGGACGCCATTCCCGCGACCGGCTCCGTCGTGCCACCCAACACGCACGCTCCCTTCGGCAGACCCGGTCCGCCCGTGTTCACATCGACCCGCCAGCCGAGGAGGGCCGAGTAGAACGCCATTACGGCGTCGAGATCCGGCGTCTTGAGCTGGGCCCAGAACATGGCGGTGAGGTCAGCGGAAGGGCAGGTTCGCGATCTGCAGTACCCGCGCCGCGGCGATGGGTTCGCCGATTTCAGAAGGGCTAATCGATGAACTCGCCGAGCCTCACCTTGTCTTGGCGAGTCTAGTAGACGATAGCACTCTAGGTCATCCCGATCGCGAGTACATTCAGCTCAGGTCTCAGTCCCACGAGTTCTCGCAAACGTTCGTGGTTGCTTGAGGTGCGCATCCATAAATTTGCGTCATGTCTCGCCGGCCGGTCTGCTTTTTGCTCCTCGGGGAAGTGCTTATCACCCCCTTCTGCCTGCCCGATCCTCCATCATTCATGTCCTTTCTTTCCGACGAACAGAAGAAGCTGGTTGATCGCATCGGTACCGTGGCTTCCGACATTGAGGCTCGCATGATGCTTGGTACCATCGGTCTATACATCGATGATGCTCAGATCGGTGTTGTCGAAGATGATGCCGTCTATCTTCGCGCTGGCGACGACCATCGTGCCTCCTTCGAAGAGCAGGGAGCAACCCCGTATAATGCCGGCGGAGGCGTAGCTCAGGCGTCCTACTTCCGCGTGCCTGACGCCATCCTCGAAGATAATGATGCCCTCACGACGTGGGTTGAACACGCGGGTAGCGTCGCTGCTTGATGCCTCGTGGGTTTGCGACGGACGAATTACTCTCCACGTACTCTCTCCGCTTTACTCTCTCCCGCAGCGCCCCGTCCTCGGCCCCGGCTGAGCGGGGCGTTTGACGTTTCCCTATACAGGAAACTTCCACACGGTCGGGGAAAAGAGAAATGGATCTGGCAATTCTACAAGGCGGTATCTGTTTCTGCAATCCACGCCGCGACCTGGTCCCACAGTCCGGGCACGCGTCCCGGACGGAAGAAGCCGAAATGCCCGATCCGGTCGGCACCGACAGCCGACGGAGCGATGTGGTGGCGATCGATCCTCGCGCTGCTGTACTCGGCCATCATCGCATCCACGGAGTCCTTCGGCGCAAAGGCATCATCCGTGAAACTGTAGGCGAAGATGGGGCGATCGAAGGCTGCGTGCCCCGCGTACTCGCCGACGTACTCCGGCCGGCGAGACCAACGCGCCCACTGTAGCGCCACGTCCTTCGGCAGGTCCTCGCCGAGACCGAGCGCCCGGCCCGGGAAGAAGCCGCAGGCGCGCGATAGCATCGGCATTCCCGCATACCAGAGCGCGGCGTATCCATACCGCTGCGGCGACGGCCAGTGTCCCCAGTAGGCATTCGGTGCCGCCACCACGACCACGGCATCGACCTGAGGTGCGTTGGGAATCATCCCGACGGCGCACCCACCGTAGCTGTGTCCCAGCACAACGCGGCGTGCCTCCGGATACCGCTCGGCCGCCCATCGCACCACGCCTCCAAGATCTCGCACGGCCCAGTCACGCATAGACGCCTCGAATCCACGAAGGGAATCAGGAAGGCTGCCGCCTGTTCCCCGGTAATCGAACGTGACGACGCCAACACCGCGCTCGGCAAAATCCTCTGCAAGCGCTCGGTACAGCTTGCGCCGAACGCCCGTCGCCGCAGCCACCACCACGACCGTCGCCGGCTCCTCAGGCCCAAAACGCGACGCCGCCAGCGAGAAGCCGTCGATGGCAGGAATGTCCAGGGTTCGCACGGAAGCGTCAGTCATCGAATTCAAGGAAGAGGGGTTGAGGGCGAACACAGAGTGCCGTCTCGAGGCTACGAGGTCGCCTCTGCCGCGGGCTCTTCGTCCGCTAGATGGCGCACGACCATCACCGGCACATTGCTGTTGGTCGCGATGCGTTCCGGCACCGTGCCGAACAAGATGTCTCTGATCGTCGGCTCCGTCTCTCCTAGCACAACCAGGTCGTATTTTTCGGCCTCCTCGATGATTACATCGGCCGGGTCGTCGGATGCAATGAGCCGGTCGGACAACATGGCGTCGTCGATCCCCTGATCCGTAATCCGGGCCCGTGCCGGTTCGATGATCTGCGAAAGCACCTTCTCCTCGCTCTCGCCCTTCTCTATGACGTGAAGCATCGTCACCTTCGTCTCGCGCTCTTTCAGGAGATCGGCCACGAACGCCATGATTTCCTCAATGTTGTGCGTCCCGCGTAGCGGTACCAGCACATTCTGCAGCTGCTTCGCGGGCCGCGCGATGTACACGGCGTCGCAATTCTCCTCGACGGAAATGCGGCTCACCGTGTCGAACACGTTGCCGGTGAACACGAGCCGCTGCGTGACATCAGCTCCGGCTTCCTCGAAGGGCGTGGCGATCTCCTGCAGTGCGTCTCCTGCTTCGTCCTCGAACTGCTCACGTGCCTGCTCTGGAGAGGTCTGCTCCGGCACCTCGTACCATCCGACGATAACCACCCGCAGCGATGAGACGAGCTTCACGAGCGCCGGAGGGAGCGGACTCGGATCCGGAAGTTCAACGTCGATCAGGATGCTGGACGGAGTGTGCATAGCGGAAAACCAGGTCGAAATGGGGAATTCGAAGTGCGAAACCAGTACAGGGGAAGCGCTGCCCTGCACATCCGTGCAGACTCACTCGTAGACGATGTCCACGTCCCGCGCATAGAACACGTGCCAGAGAGCAGCAGCAATCAGAACGCCGAAACCGAGCCCGATTGAGAGCGGCTGCATGAACGCGATGAGCCCGAAGCTGGCGAGCGCGCCGAGCGCGGGAAGCACCGGTGAGCCGGGGCACCGGAAGTCTGGGTCATACGATGCCGGTTGTCGGGCTCGCATCACCAGAAGCGTGATGCACATCAGGCCGTACATCACCAGGTGCAGTAGCGAGGCGACCTCCGCCAGCACCTCCACCTGGCCGAACAGGATCAGCCCCGCGATCGGAACGCCCGTGAGGAGGAGCGCGATGTGCGGCGTCCGAAATTTCCGGTTGATCTCGCGCATCTTGTCGGGCACGAGGGAGTCGCGACTCAGCGCGAAGAGGGAACGCGACGAGCTCAGAATGGACGCGTTGGCGCTCGACAGTGTCGCGAGCAGACCACCCGTCAGAATGGCCGCGGCCCCGACCGTGCCGAAGATCGCCCGGGCTACCTCGACAATGGCTGTCTCCCCCAACCCGGAGAGCGCTTCGCTCCCTACGATGCTGGTGCTGAGGAAGATGGTGAGCACGTACAGCACGCCAACGAGGAGGACGCTTCCGATCATCGCCCGCGGCAGGTTACGCGCCGGGTCTTTAATCTCCCCTGCAACCGTAGCAATCTGTGCAAAGCCGAGGTACGAGGTGAAGACCAGTGCGGCTGTCGTGAAGACCGGCATAATGCCATATGGGAAGTACGACTCAGGCACCGTCTCCCGCCCGAAGAAGCCAAGCGCGTCGAGCAGGCCGTGGCCGAGGAAGCCCGCCAGAATCACCAGCAGCAACCCGACGATAGCACTCTGCAGGTCGCCGGTGTTCTTCGTCCCGGTGATGCTCACGCCGGTCAGCACCACGACCGTCATGAACGCCACGGCCTGCACCGGCAGCGACGCCGTCATCCCCAGCACACTGAGCACATCGGAGAGGTAGTAGGCAAACCCCATCAGGTAGAATGCCGACGCGAAGATCAGCCCCAGCCACTGCCCGATCCCAACGAGGCTTCCGAGAAACGCTCCGAGTCCGCGCGAGATGAAGTAGTAGCCACCGCCGGACTCGGGCATCGCGGTCGCAAGTTCGGCCGTCGGCAATGCCACGAGCATCGCAATGACAGCCCCAATCGCGAACGACAGCATCGCCGCCGGGCCGGCCTGACCGGCCGCGAGACCGGGAAACACGAAGATTCCAGCGCCGACCATGGTCCCCGTTCCGATGGCCATCGCCTCGACGAACCCGAGTGATCGCTCCAGTTCCGTGTTGGGCGACTCGGCTTCTACTTTGAGTGGCGGCCCTGAATTGCGGGACGACGTGTTCGACTCGCTCATGACAGCACAATCTCAGGGTAAGGGCGCACGTGAGATCCGTTCAGGCCACGTTGACCTGTGACGCAACCGGGCCTTATGCACACGAAGCCGCACAGCGATGATTCCTGTCGAAGGGTGCTCGTCCCCTGCCGACGTGTAACAGCACGCCCGGTCTCAATCTCCGATAAATTCGAAAAGCGAGACGGAAATCATCACTACGCTAACCAACGACATAAAGGCACAGAACTTACGTCGAGTCTAACGAACGTGTTTTCTTGTCTCTTCTGCTCTCCGTCTCACATTACCGCATCTCATGCCCGACGAATACACCGAAGTGACCAGCGAATCCTGGCTCAATCGCCTCTGGGATTCCATCACCGGCGTCCTTTTCGGCATACTGATATTTCTGGTGGCGTTTCCTCTGCTGTTTTGGAACGAGGGTCGCGCCGTAAAAACCGCCCGCAGCCTCGATGAAGGCGCAGCGTCCGTCGTGACCACTTCGCCCGATGCCGTCGACCCTGAGCTGGACGGCCAGCTCGTGCACGTGACTGGACGCGCGACCAGCGACGCCACGCTAACCGATCCTATTTTCGGCATCGAGGCGTCAGCGTTGAAGCTACGTCGGTCCGTGGAAATGTACCAATGGACGGAAGAAACCTCCCAGGAGACTCAAAAGAAGCTGGGCGGCAGCGAGGAGACCGTCACCACGTACTCGTACTCGAAAACGTGGGCTTCGCGTCCCATTGACTCCGAGGAATTCGAGAAATCCGCTGGGCACGAAAACCCGGGCCCAATGCCGTTTTCGGAATGGTCGGACGTGGCGCATCCCGTAACGGTGGGAGCGTTCCGTCTCCCCGGCTCGATGGCCGACGGCATCGGGAGCTACGATGACTACGTGCCGACGCCGGACGAGCGCACCGCCATCGAAGCCGAGCATGACATCACGTCGCAAGGTGGAACGCTCTACTCGGGCGACCCTGCGACACCTCAGGTCGGCGACATCCGAGTCACGTTCGACGCTGTTGCATCTGGCCCCGTCAGCATCGTCGCTAAGCAGACGGGCGATTCGTTTGAGGCGTACCAAACATCGAACGGACAGACGGTGTCGATGCTAGAATCCGGCACGCACAGCGCCGCTTCAATGTTCGAATCGGCTCAGGCGAGCAACACGATGTGGACATGGGGCCTGCGCGGGCTCGGAATCCTGCTCATGACATTCGGACTCTCGCTCGTCTTCCGCCCACTTACAGTGGTGGCCGACGTGGTTCCATTCCTGGGGAATTTGCTGGAGACGGGTTTCGGCCTTGTGTCGTTCTTGATTGCTATTCCCTTCGCCCTCGTCACCATTGCGCTCGGATGGATCGTCTACCGCCCACTGGTCGGCATCGGATTGCTGGTGGTCGCTGCCGCCGTCGTGGGTCTCGTCGTATGGATGCGGGGACGGGCGGACGCCTCGTCTGCTTCGGAGTCGCCGGCGCCGAGTCCGGTGTAAGCGTCAATTACAGGCATTCGGCGGAAGCACCTGCCGTAGTCTCAAAACGCCGCGACGATCACTTCGGCATCCGGCCATCGCGGTCGCTACCTCGGCCGTCGGAAGGGCGGACAGAAGGGCTATCACGGCACCGATCGCGAACGAAGAAACAGAATGCCCACGTCGCATCCATCCTTTCCTGCAAAACCCTACTCGATACCACCGACGAATGGATTCCCGTACGATCTAAAGACCGGTAGACGGAGAAGACCCATTCAGACGTCGCACGACTGGTTGTCGGCTTATCCCCTATCCGGGACCACATACTGCTGCCGCGTACGGCGAATACCCTGTGGCGAGTGCCTCATGGGGATCGAAAAGAGAGCCGAAGCCGTATAGACGTTCTTGCAACCGGACTGCATCACCAACGCGACCGAACGGATGGCTGGACACAATAAATGGTCGAAAATCAAGCGCCAGAAGGCGAAGGAGGACAAGAAAAAGTCGAAGATCTGGGCGCGCCTCTCTCGTGAAATTGCTACCGCCGCCCGAGAAGGTGGAGGCGACCCGGACATGAACGCGACGCTCGCGCAAGCGATCGAGCGAGCTGAGGCCGAGAACATGGCCAAGGACACGATCGAGCGGGCCATCAAGCGCGGCACCGGCGAACTGGAGGGACAGAACTACGAGCCGGCCTCCTACGAAGGCTACGCTCCGCACGGGGTCGCGGTCTTCATCGAGGCGATGACCGACAATACGAACCGAACCGTCGCCGACCTGCGCCACCTCTTCAAGCAATACGACGGCAACCTCGGAAAAGACGGCTCTGTCGGCTATCTCTTCGAACAGAAGGGACAGTTCGAGATCCCGGTTTCGGAAACCGACGAACTCGAGCTATTCGAACTCGTCGTCGACGCCGGAGCGGAAGACCTTCAGACCGAAGGAGATGTGTACGTGGTGACGTCATCCGTCGACGCGTTCAGCAATGTGGAATCCGCGCTCGAAGACGCGGGAATCGAGACGGAAAGCGCCGACCTTGTGCGCATCCCGGCAACAACTGTGGCCCTGGACGAAAGCCAGACGGAAACCGTCCGCAACCTGATCGAGCAGATCGAAGACCACGACGACGTCGACGCCGTCTACACCACGCTCGACGTCAACGGCGAAGCCCTCGCCCTAGACTCAGACGAGTGACTCGTAGATTGATTGTGGCTTGTAGTAGATAGGATTGTCCGCGCGCGGTCCCGGCAGGCTCACGGAAGACGCCAGTGTCCACTTCGGCTCACGACGATGAACGCTGAACTCTAGGTACCGGACAGTTCGATTTCACCACGGAATGGTTCCGGGCGACTTGAGAAACGGACCGCGTCAGTCTCACACGTCTCGAAAGCGAGGCACTATCGTCGAGAAATGACGCACTCTCACACGCCCATACCCACATACTCCCATTCATGTCGGAGTAGCCGCGCTAGGGACAGTGGAAGAGACACAGGTCCCAGTGAAAGTGTCTGGTAGTTAGCCTTGAACCTTGAACCCTGAACTCTGAACTCATACATGCTCATTCTCGGCATCGACCCCGGATCGCGCGTAACCGGCTATGGCATCATTGACGCAAGCTCAGGGGACGAGACGCCGGTAGCCTTCGGGACCGTCCGCCTCGACACGTCAGACAGCCACCCGGATCGGCTCAAGGAAATCTTCGACGCGCTCACGGACCTGATCTGCGAGCACACGCCCGACGCATTGGCCATCGAAATGCCGGTGTACGGCCAGAACCCTCAGTCCATGCTCAAGCTCGGCCGCGCTCAGGCCGCCGCCATGCTCGCCGGACTGAATCAGGATCTTTCCGTCGCGCAGTACACGCCGAAGGAGATCAAGAAGTCCGTCACGGGGAACGGCAACGCCTCGAAGACGCAGGTTCAGTACATGGTGCGCTCCATCTTGAATTTAGAGAAGGGCACCAGTGGGTTCACGCATGACGCTGCGGACGCTCTCGCGGTCGCCCTCTGCCACTCGAATCGGGGCTCGCACGGCGAAACGCAATCCTACACGGGCTGGGCCAGCTTTGTCGCCAATAACCCGGACCGCGTGTCCGAGTGAGACCGGGAACCTGTTTGGCAGATAGATTTGAAGCCGGGGTCGACTGAAAGGAGGCCCCTCAATGGGGAACGACCCGGCGGGCGACGTAGCCCCACGAGACGAGATCCACACCGTCGCGTGCGCTGAGAGCTGAACGAGCGAGTGCCCTTGGGATCGCCCACCCTGTGTCCTCGAAGCGGCTCCAAGTTGGGAAGAGAACCGTTTCAGAACCTGTTAGGCGGACAGCCTTCGGCCCTCCCAAAGGACGGCCCTCCCAACGGTCGGTCTTCGGGACGCCTGCGCAACCAGGCCTCGTTCGTTTTGCGCACCGTGTCTATAGCACACGTGCCATAGGACCACAATCAGGCCTGCGAATCGACATGAACGGCCGAGCTTACGTTTTTGAGACCCATCTGCCAAACAGGTTATTACCGCTTCTTCTCCTTGGTCTTCATCTTTAGCACGTCCTTCACCTCCTCCTCATCCAGCTTTCCGTCACTGAGGCGAACCACTAGATCCGTTACCTGGTCGTCCTTGGTCGGCGTGGACTTCCACTCGGGATGTGCCTGCTCGACGAGGCTCACCAAAATCCGAAGGTAGGGATAGCGCTCCTCGCGGGAATCGAGGTCGGCAATCGAGCGGGAGAACAGTTCTGCATTTCGGCCCACCTGACGGTCGACCATCACGTTGTCGTATCGCATCGTACAGCGAGATGTGTAGAAGAAACAAGGATTACAGTCGGCAGAGAACGACCTAGCCCGCTGCGGAAACCTCGGCACACGAAGGAGCATTCTGAGGAACGTTCCGCTCGGCACCTGCCGGTGTAGCCGCTAAAAATCGTTCCATTTGTACGCCAGGGTCGGGTCGGTGTTGCCCACCACCCCTACGGTTCTACCGAACTCCATGCCAACTCGTCCCGTACATGGAAGCAGTCGTCACCAAAGCATCAAGACCATGAGCACGGAGTCCAGCGCCCATTCCAGTCCGTATCGGTTGGAGCTGCTTCCTCGGATCCCAGCTTTCCACCGCGACGCGATCCGCAATCGCAATCTCCAGAAAGGCCAACTCGTCTACTACGGCCCGCATCCGGTCTATTACGGCATCGGAGAAATCAAACGCGTGAACGGATCTGACATTGCCGTGGACTTCCGGGGCACCGGCGAATTCGACGTCCATGAGGAGATCATGGACCAGCGGTATCTCATTAAGATTCCACAGGAGAAGCTCGCTAAACTCTGAGCGACGCCGCTCCCCGCTTCCGCCGCTGGCAACTTCTACCTGCTTTTTCTGCGCACCGCCGACGCTCTCCGGCCGGTGCGCTTTTATATTTTTTATCCTACTGGCGCTACCTAACGCTAACCCTGCCGACCCTGCGCCCTGACAGAGAAACCATTCAGTTGTCATATAACCGTTCAGGAATGCGCATGTATTTGTAACACTCGGATCCGTTTCATCGTAGAGATTTTGATTCTGCGACACACATTCGTGTCCCGTACTTGGCCCTAATCCACGCACACGTTCATGGCTCACCTGGAGGTCTCCAACATCACGAAGCGATACGGCTCTACCACGGCTGTTGATGATGTCTCGTTTTCCGCTGAACCCGGACGCATCCTCGGTCTGCTCGGCCCGAACGGCGCGGGAAAGACATCCACGATTCGGATGATCACGTACATCACCGGGCCAGATACCGGCGAGATTCGGTATGACGGGAAGCGCGTCGGCGAATGGAGTCAGCAACGCATGGGCTACCTGCCGGAGGAGCGCGGGCTGTACAAGCAGCTGCGCGTCAAGGAGCAGCTCGTCTACCTCGGCAGGCTGAAGGGCATGTCGAAGTCGGATGCCTCGGACCGCGTCGACTACTGGCTCGATCGCTTCGACGCAACCGACTGGGCCTCGATGAAGACGGAGGAGCTCTCGAAGGGCATGCAGCAGAAAGTGCAATTCATCGCGACCCTGCTGCATGACCCATCGCTCCTGATCCTCGACGAACCGTTCAGCGGACTCGACCCGATCAACTCGGATCTTCTGCGCGACATCATCCTGGAGCTTCGACAGGACGACCGCACGATCCTCTTCGCCTCGCACCGCATGGAGCAGGTCGAACAGCTGTGTGACGACATCTGCCTGATGGCCCGCGGGGAAATCGTTCTCGATGGGGAGCTGCAGGACGTCAAACGGCAGTTTGGCAATAACACGGTCGTCGTGGAATTCGACGGGTCGGATGCCTTCATTGACGACTTGCTGCAAACAGGCTCCGTTCGCGTGAACACCCGGAGTGCGCACCGTGCGGAACTGACTCTCGTTGGCGAGACTCCCGCCCGACAGGTCCTGGATGCCGCCCTCGAACACGTCGACGAACTGTACCGATTCGAGCGCACTGCTCCGCCGCTGAGCGAGATCTTTGTCGAGGTCGTTGGCGAGCAAGAAGCCCAACGCATGCAGGAGGAGGCGGTCGCCGCCTGACGAACCGCTCATCTGCCGACGCCTCTCTGACCTTCCCCTCCTCTCTCCCGCCCCATGCAAAAGATTCTCCTCATTCTCCGAAGCGAGTTCTGGCGCCGCGCCCGATCGAAGGCGTTTATTCTCGCGACCCTTCTCGTCCCGGTCTTCATCGTGCTCGCGTCGATCCTGCCGTCTGTGTTCATCTACCTGGGCGAGCAGCAGAGCGACGACCAGACGATTGCCGTCGTCGATGAAACGGGGCGCCTCCTGTCGGCGCTGCAGGCAGAAGCTGGCGATGGTACGCGCTACCAGTTCACCGCGAGCGATGCTCCTGCCGACTCGCTGCGGGATCGTGTCCTCCGTGGCGACCTGGATGCCTACCTCGTGCTCCCTGCGACGCTGCTCGACGGCGAGGGTACGCCGGCCTACTTCAGCACCGAGAGCGGCGGTATGACCGGCCCGATGCGACTCGAGAACCTGATCGAACGAACGGTGCGCAACACCCGCCTCACGGATCGTAACGTGCCGGATGAGGTGCGCCAGATCATGAATGCGAACCTCAACCTCTCGGCGCACACGATCACGGAAGAGGGCACCGAGCAGCAGAGCGCACTCAGCGGACTACTCGGGCTGATGATGGCACTCGCCGTGTACATCGCCGTCTTTGTCTACGGTCAGTACGTGATGCAGGGCGTCATCGAAGAGAAAAGCAATCGCGTCGTCGAGGTTGTGGTGTCCTCCGTGAAACCCTTCGAGTTGCTGATGGGCAAAGTCCTGGGCATCGGAAGTCTTGGCCTCATGCAGATGGTGGTCTGGCTTGTACTTGCGGGAGCGGGACTCACCTTCGGCGGGACGATCCTCGCCCTGTTTCTTGACCCGGCCGATCTCGGCGTCGCGCCGGACGCGTCCAGCCAGGCGATGATGGAGGCCGCTGGCGTCACTCTTCCGACCGTGCCGCTGAGCCTGATCTTCTGGTTCATCATGTTCTTCCTCGGCGGCTACTTGCTCTACGCCAGCCTGTTTGCCGCCGTGGGCTCGGCGGTGGAGCAGCAACAGGACGCCCAGAACCTGCTCTACGTTGTCGTCCTCCCGCTCGTCATCCCGATCATCGCAGCGACGTACGTCCTTCAGCTTCCCAACAGCACGATGTCGGTGGTGCTCTCCCACATCCCGTTCTTCTCGCCGGTCCTGATGCCCGTGCGCATGTCAGCGACCACGGTACCGACCTGGGAGGTGCTAATTGCGTATGCCCTGCTCGGCGCCACCTTCATGGTGATGATCTGGCTCGCAAGCCGTATCTACCGCGTGGGCATCTTCATGTATGGAAAAGCCGCCAGCCTGTCCGAGATTGCGCGCTGGGCGACACGGCAACACGGATAGGTTCAGGGTTCAACGTTCAGAGTTCAGAGTTCAGGGTTCAGGGTTTTACGGGCTGCCGGATGACCTGAAGGGAATGTCGACCTAGGTATTCAACGAAGAAGCGTCGCACGGCGCTGCGACGCTTGGTCCGATCGAAAATGAACGGATAGCCTCTCATCCTGACAAACTCGTTTTCCGCGGCCTTTACCAACCGGCATGACCTCGTTGCACTCGGCCCTCGCGGTGAGCCGCCCGGATGGCCACAGACGACGCGCGCTCCAACCGTCGCCAACGATTGCAGGATAGCGAAACCGACCGGAGGGGCAAATGCTCACTGTCTGAGACCTCGAAGCAGTCATCCGTGCTCAAGCAAAGTGGGTTACAGAGAGGTCGAGTCACCGGGATGACCCTTCGGGCCCTTTTGAGCATTTGCGCGCTTCGGGCGTGGACATCAGGCTAAGCGCGAGGGCCGACGATAGAGAGGTCATGCCGGTTGGCACCGCCGCGTGATCTTTTTACTTCGTGAGTCGCTTCGCTCGTCTGAGTTGCTTTTTGGATCAAGCCAAAAAGCAACATGCCGGTCGAGAGAACCGATTGGCCAGCATCTAAGCAAATGGGAAAGGATGAGTCGGGGGCTAAGGTCTTACCCATGCTGCCAAGGCAACGTGTTACCGATGTCGCCGGGCCCATAGAGGTCACGGTTCAGAGCTTGGGTGCCGCTGAAATCCGGGACAAGCAGGCCCCTTTATGGATTGGAGGAATGTGAGAACGGGAGAATGGGGGAAGGGTGTGATGGCGAACGCGTGGAATTGGAGTTGAACGATCTAACGTCCAACGGTCCAACGTTTCAACGCAAAACCCTCAATCCCCAACCCTCAATCCGTTGCTATCTGCTTTTCACACGGGATTTCCCGGTCTCGGTCGTAAGAACGGAAGCTGCCGTGATCTTTTCGATGCATCATGCATTCCAATCATCTGCCGTTTCGGCATGCGGTACCGCTCCGCATCCGGCTGATGATGCAATGTGAACGATGTGCATGCCCACGGTCGATGACGATTGTACCGCCGACATTCGTCGCACGACCCTCGTCCAGATTTTTTCTGTCCCGCATTTATGGAAACAAAGATCAAGCAGGCCACTCCGGTCGAATACGAGTTTGAGATCCACGCCACAGCTGAGGAGCTGAAGCCCAAAGTGAATGAGGCGCTTCAGGCCCAGCGGTCCCAGATGGATATGAAGGGATTCCGCAAGGGCAAGGTGCCCATGGATCTCGTGAAACAGATGCACGGCAAGGCCATCGGCTACCGCCTGGCTGAAGGCTACGTTCAGGAAGCGTTTCAGAACGAGATCGAGGGGAACGACGAGATTGAGCCCGTCGGCCAGCCGATGCTGACCGATCTGGATTACAAGCTCGACGGCGACCTGAACGCGACGATTCGCTTCGGCGTCCGTCCCGAAGTTGAGCTCGCCGACCTCTCCGACGAGGAGCTGTCGATGCTTGACCACGAGGTTTCGGACGAGGACGTGGACAAGGAGGTACAGCGCCTCCTTCAGCAGCGTGCCGACCTCATCCCGCTCGATGATGAAGCCGCCGACGAGGAAGACTTCGTCGACATCGATCTTCAGCGCATCGATGCGGAAACGGACACGCCGATCATCGGCGATAAGGAGGAAGGCATGACGTTCTTCCTCGACGACGATCGCCTCCGCGACGAACTGCGCGAGGCCATTGCCGGCAAGAAGGCTGGCGACACGTTCCGCGTGGAGCTTCCGCCGGGTGCCCCGCCGGAAGCCGGTGCCGACGCGCCGACCGAGACGCGCCTCTACGAGGTGACGGTCAACGACGTCAAGCGCCGCGACATGCCGGAGCTCGACGATGAGTTCGTCAAGGATATCACGGAAGGCGAATTCGAGGATGTCGATTCCTTCCTCGAGGAGATCCGCGACCGCCTGAAGGAGGCGTGGAGTGACCGCTCTCGCGAGATGGTCCAGGGGGACATCGTGGACCGGATGCTGGAACTGCACCCGATTCCCGTTCCGGAATCCGTCATCGAGATGTACCTGGATTCCTTCGAGAACCAGGTCAAGCAGCAAAACGACGGCGAGCTGCCGGACGACTTCGACAAGCAGGCCTTCCGCCAGCAGAATCGCGACGACGCCGAACGCCAGGCCCGCTGGATGTTCGTCCGCGACGCCGTGATCGATTACGCCGAGCTTGAGGTAACGGACGAGGACCTGCAGGCGTTCTACGAGGATCAGGCCGACGAACAGGCCGGTCTGACGGTCGATCAGCTGGAGCAGTTCTACAGCCAGATGCCGCAGATGCAGGAGCGCGCCAACCAGCAGATCCTCAGCGACAAGGTCTACGATTATCTGATCGACGCCTTCGACACGCAGCGCAAGTCGCTGGATGAGTTCGAAGACGAGCTCAAGGAAAAGCACGAGCAGCGCCAGGCACTCGCAGGCGGTGCACCAGCCGGACACGGGCATGCGCACGGCCACGATCATGACCACGACCACTCGCACTGATCGACGGTCAGGGTTCCGGATACCGATTCGGCCCGATGTAGGCCAACTCCGCTGCAGGCGGGCCGGGTCGATCATCCAGTGACGGGGTCGGAGCCCGATGGCGTAACACACCTGCAATGCGCCCATCACACGACGAACCGAGAGGAACCATCCCGTTTGACCTCAGGTTCATCTTCACCGAATTCCACCCTTGAGGAACGAAGAAGCCGCTATGGTCGAGGACTTTATCAAATTCAGTAAGAGCCTGACCTCTCTCCCGAGCAGTATCTATAAAGGCGGACTGGGCGATCAGCCCATGTCTGGCCTCGTCCCGATGGTGGTCGAGCAGACCACACGCGGCGAGCGGTCGTACGATATCTTCAGCCGCCTGCTGAAGGAACGGATTGTCTTCATTGGCACGCCGATCAACGACCAGATTGCCAACCTGACGGTTGCGCAGCTGCTCTACCTGGAGAGCGACGACTCAGACCGTGACATCAACCTCTACATTAATTCGCCAGGCGGCGTGATTTACAGCGGCCTCGGTGTGTACGACACGATGCAGTACGTCAGCTCGCCGGTCGCGACGATCTGCGTCGGCCTCGCTGCATCTATGGGATCGGTCTTGCTTGCTGCCGGCGAAGAAGGAAGCCGTGCCGCACTCCCGAACTCCCGCGTGATGATCCACCAGCCGCTCGGCGGAGCGGAAGGACAGGCCTCGGACATTGAGATCCAGGCGAAAGAGATCATGTGGCTGAAATCGCGCCTCTACGATATCCTCGCCCACCACACAGGCAAAGATGTCGACCAGATTGAGAAGGATGCCGATCGCAACTACTGGATGAGCGCAGAGCAGGCTGCCGAATATGGCCTCGTTGACAACGTGCTAAATCCAGGTAACCTGAAGAACATCAAGTCGAACGGCAGCCCGGACGACGAATAAGCGCGTCGGCCTGTAACACCTGCTGAAACGAACAACGGCGGCGCCCCTTGTGGGACGTCGCCGTTTCTGTGTCTTTACGTGCTGGTAGGCGCACGAGAGGCGCCGAAAGAAACAAGACTCGCCTTCTTTCAGCTGTCTCAACAACCTGAGTACAGACAAAAAATGAGGCACTGGCCCGGGGGGAGGGAGGAGGAAGGCCAGCGCCTCGAAAGGCTCGTATTCATAAGTACCGCGTACGGGATTCGAACCCGTGTTACCGGCGTGAGAGGCCAGCGTCCTGGACCAGGCTAGACGAACGCGGCAGATCTAGCAAATCGAGGCCGGGGTGTCCGTCTCGAAATTGCAAACCGTAAAACTTGACGCCCGGCTGCAGGTTTCCCGTTCACACAGTTTCCAATCTGCGGTTATACGTGCATCAGGACCGGATTTTGCGTCACGTTAGAAACACATTGTTACTGCTGGCGTGCACTCAAGCGGTTTGATTTCGATCTCGTGTCGTGAGATCGGCCGTGTCGACCTCCATTGTTCTCCTGTGACTGGAACCTGCTAACATGTTTTTACCTTTCGCAACGTCCCGCCGCTCTACGCTGCTTCTGGCGGGTATTCTTGTCATTTCCCTCTTCACGTGGGTAGGATGCAGTAACGGTGCGTCGGAGTCCGACGAAGCCAGCGAGGAGGAGAGCGGTCCGGCCTACACGATCGGCGACGAGATCGCCGACAGCACGATCGCCGTGATCCTTGAATCGGAGTACGGGACCGACACCGTACAGACGTCGCGGTTCATGAGCCACACGCAGATGGCAACGCAGAGCGTCCCGCCGCAGCGTCGCGCCATGATCAGTGACTCGCTCATCCACTCGAGCGTTCTCGACCAGCTGATCACGCAGCACGTGGTCACGGGCGCCGCAAAGGCCGACGGCTATGTTGCGGACTCCGCTGCCATCGCACAGCGCTTCGAGGCCACAAAGCAGCGCTTTACCGACGAGGATGGAAACCTCGACGAGCAGGCATTCGCGGATGCACTCGCTGCAGAAAACCTCTCCCCGGAACGTCTCCGCGAGATGATCGCGACGCAGCTCACGATGCAGCGCCAGCGTCAGGAGATCATGAAGAACGCGGAGTCACCGTCGAAAGACAGCATCGAAGCCGTTAGCGAACGCAACCGCCGCTTTCAGGCCCAGCACATCCTGATCCAGGTAAGCGATACGGCGGCCGACGCGAAAGTTGATTCCGCCCGCCAGCTCGCCAGCGCTCTGATCGACAGCGTTGAATCCGGCGTTTCGTTTGATTCGCTCGCCAAGCGCCACAGCGACGGACCGTCGTCAACGCGCGGAGGCCGCCTCCCGCCGACGCCGCGTCAGCGCCTCGCGGAGCCGTTCGCGGATGCTGCTCTCGCCTTGAACGACTCGACCGAGGTCACGCAGGAGCCGGTTCGCACCCAGTTCGGGTTCCACGTCATTCGTCTGCTCGACCGCGGCGAACCCGCCGACACCGCTCGCGTCCGCCAGGCCCTCGAGCAGCAGAAGCAGCGCCAGGCATTCCAGGACCGCGTGGAAGAGCTACGAGGATCTTCGGAGCTCGTCGTCCGGGTCAACCCGACGGTCGTGAAGGCCAACCTCGACGAGTAACCGTTGGGACGTTACGTTCTAACGAAGCGGCGCTGCTTCCACATCTGGAGGCAGCGCCGTTCTTCTTTTGATTTGATGTTTCTCCCTAATCGCCGTCGCCACGCTCTCCAAGCGACCGCTCACGTCGCCGAGGGATCCGTCTCGACCTCCATGATCATTTCGACGTGGGAGATTCCGACCTCCGTAAAGCGTCGACCTGTGGACGAAAACCCGAACGAGGCGTAAAAGTCTTCGAGGTGCGCCTGAGCATGCAGCAAGAACGCGTTGTGACCGGCCTCTCGCGCATCGTCCAGCGCGGCCTGCACGAGTTCTCGCCCGTAGCCCCTGCCGCGGTGTGCATCGAGCACGGCAAACCGCTCGAGTTTCGCCATCGTTCGGCCCTGGTGCTCGACCGCACGCCAGCGCGCCGTGGCGACGACATCGTCTCCGACGCGCCCGATAAGATGCCGACAACTCTCGTCGTAGCCGTCCCACTCCTCGTCCGGCGGACAGTCTTGCTCCTCCACGAAAACGACCTCCCGCACCGCCCGTGCGGATGCCCAGTCGTCGTCGGTCGTCGATATGATTGCGATGTGCAGGTCTGACATGGGACGCGTGCGGCAAAGGCGAAAAGGGTAGAACGGCTTCATTATCTGAAGACGATGATTGTACGGAACCTACCCCCAGACCGCAAACGGGTCTTCATACCAACTTCTCCTTGAAAGCCGGCCCGTATGTAGAACTAGTCTAAATTAGGTATTACCTTCAATTGTCTGTCGGCTAAAGAGCGGCGGGGTGGTATTGAATTGTCGGAACGTGCTCCACCGCCGGCTGCAGCCACATTTCGAAGATACGTTCAGGGGCAAACCCTGACGTCTTCGCCGGACGCATGCGATCGGGTCTTTGGAGCAGGCACCGCGCGCAGATCCCGGCATTCAGCAGGCGTCTCTTCTCGCGAAGGGACGTCTGTTTTTTGTTCAGGGTTCAGGGTTCAAGGTTAACCACCGTCGCACGGCCGTGCGACGGTGGTTTTGCACCTTCATAAGCTGTTTGGCGGATGGATCGGTAGCCGACACGAGCGAAGTAGCTTCACAGGGCGAGAGCCACGAAGTCGCACCGCTGGGAGCGTAGCGACCGAGTGCCCTTGGGGTGGCCAGTGACAGTCCGCCAAACAGCTTTTCATACTCTCACATTTCCATACTCTCACACCCACACATTTGGGAGCAGCCGCGCCGGGGACTGGGAAAGTGATGCAGGCCCCCAGTGAAAGTGCCTGGTAGCTGGGGTTTAGAGTTCAGGGTTGGAAACCCCAGTGATCTCTCGGCGCAGGTCGTTGAGGTAGTCACGCATGACGTCGGCGCGGCGTTCGGCTTCCTTGCGTCCCGCCTGTGTCTGCATTGTCTCCGGCAGTCCGAGCAACTTTTCGTAGAAATGGTCGATCGTGTAGGTGTGGTCGTCTGGTTTCCGGTCCTCACAGAACGGATCGTCGACGTTGTAAAGCTCGCTCTCAAGCGCACCGCCAACCATGAAGCAACGCGCGATGCCGATGGCGCCGATAGCGTCCAGGCGGTCGGCATCCTGAACAACGCGCGCCTCCGTCGTCTCAGGCACGATGCCGGCGGAGTAGCTGTGCGCCTCAATGGCGTGGTGGATCGCCTCGTGCGTCTCCTCCGGGTAGCCGATCCGCTTCAGAAACCGCACTGCCACCTCCGCCGCCCGGCGCGAGGCCTGATCGCGCTCCGGATCATCCTTCGCCATCGCCACGCAATCATGCAGCCACGCCGCCGGCTCGACCACGTCCAGGTCAGCACCCTCTCGCTCCGCCAGCGCCCGGGCCGCCGTCACGACGCGGCGGATGTGCGCCCGATCATGCGCAGCGTCGGCATCGTTCATCTGCTCGTCGAGGAATGCCGCAAATTGTTCGGGCCAGGAAGTATCCATGGGGTCTGGGGTGCGGAGGATGGGGGATGGTATTCGGGGTTTGGCAGCTGTAGGGACGGATGGCGATGCGTCCCTACAGCAGCAACAGCAGCAGTTGAGCGAAGAGGATCTTGGCTATGGTCGCCATCGGGAAGGTCGTCGCATACCCGAGGTTGGGTAGATCGCTTCCGGACTGCTGCACGGCGTAGCTGAGAACGGCGGGCTGTGTGTGGATCCCGGCCAGCATGCCCACGAGAACGCCCATCGGGATCTTCAGCATCCGATACCCGATCCAGAGGGCCGTCAGCGCGGTGACGCAGGTGATCACCGCACCGACGCCAAAGATAACAAGCCCCGTCCCACCTGCCATCAGCGTGTTGAAGAACGCATACCCGGACTTCGTCCCCACACCCGCGAAAAAGAGCACGAGCCCGAGCTGTCGGAGCAGCAGGTTCGCGTTATACGGCAGGTACCAGACAAGCGGTCCGGTTCGCCCGGCGTTTCCGAGGATCAGACCCGCTATGAGCGGACCGCCGGCGAGGCCCAGCTTAAATTCGAGTCCGCCCGGCAGCGGGATGGGAATCAAGCCGATCAGCATGCCTGCCATGATGCCGACGCTGAGGGTGAACAAGTTGACTTCGCTCAGCGCTTTGTAGGAATCGCCGAACCGCTCGTTCATGAGCGGCATATCGCTCGGGCGCGCCACGACACGGACACGATCGCCCAGTTCGAGCACCGTATCGCCGGTAGCGAGCCACTCGACGTCCCCGCGCCGCACCCGCGTCACGATGGCACCGACCTGTTGCAGGAAGCGCAGATCCCGGATTGGACGACCCGTGACGTCCGGGTTCGACACGAAGATGCGGCGGAAGTCGTATTCGTGCCGGCGTTTCTCCAGCCGCTCCCGCGCGGGCTCCCCGAGCAGCTCGACGACCGGGGCGATGTTCTCGCGCGTGCCCACGACGCTCACCACGCTGCCCGGTCGCACAACCGTATCGGCCTCGACCAGCTCCTGCCCGGCGCCGGTTACGCGGATGCGCCCGAAAATAACGTCCCAGTCGTGCCGCTGCATCAGGTCGCGCACGGTCGCCCCAGCGATGTCCTGATTCGTCACGAGAATCGACACGCTCTCAAGATCCTCGCCCGTCGTCTTCGCGCCGGCGACGCCATCGGTCTCCTCCGCGTAGTCGATCTTCCAGACTTTCTGAGCAATCACGATCGCCAAAATGACGCCCGCAATCCCGACCGGGTACGTAATCGAATACCCGACCACGGGCTCGCTCAGCATCGTCTCCACCAGCTCCGGCGGCGCCTTTGCCTCAATGCGTTCGAGCAGAGCGGCGAGGGCCGGCGTATTCGTCAGGCTACCCGTAAATAGGCCGGACGTGACCGTGTTGGGCAGACCAACCACCAGCCCGAGTCCGGCCGTCAGAAGTGCGGCCGCGGCGAGCATTCCGACGACGAACGTGTTGTCACGGACGCCTTTTCTCCGCAATGCCGCGAAGAAGCCCGGGCCACTGCTGAGCCCGACGGCGTAAACGAACAAGATGAGGCCGAGCAGGGTCGTGAACTCCGGCAGACCGAGCCGCGGGTCGAGGGCACCGAACGCGAGCCCGACGAAGAGCACGGCCGCCACCCCGAGACTGCTCCCTTTGACCTTGATCTGACCGAGCAGGTACCCAAGCGCGGACACCAGAACGAGCAGGAGAATAGGCGTTTCCACCAGAAAGTCAATCATAGGGGCAGATCCGATCCGGACAGCAGGCGGTGGGTTTCGACGGAAGAGTACGAAATTCGCGATCGGATGTGAATCGAAGACAGCGAATATTCTGATGCCTCCCTCTCACCGTGTAGTGCCCCTTCGGAAGCGCGTCGCGGCCGGCCCCCGGTCGAAGTGGCAGAAACTCACGTCTGTAGCAGAGGTTGGACAAAGCCCGAATTGGCCCGGTGTTTTACCAGACGCATCGTTCTTCTCGATGGACCGCCCCATTTACCTCGATCACAACGCGACCACGCCTGTCGATGATCGGGTGCTGGAACGCATGATGCCGTACTTCACCGATCAGTTCGGCAATGCCTCAAGCGGCAGCCATTCATTCGGGTGGGCGGCGGAGGAAGCGGTCAGCGTTGCCCGCGAGCAAGTCGCGGACGGGCTCGACGTTCAGCCCTCGACCCTCACGTTCACGAGCGGCGCGACGGAAGCGATCAACGCCGCGATCAAAGGTGTGCTGTCGACCTATCGACGCAAGGGACAGCACATCGTGACGGTTGAGACGGAGCACAAAGCCGTTATGGACACATGCGACGCCGTGGAGACCAAGGGCGCCGACATCACGCGCCTCCCGGTGGATGAATCCGGTCGTGTGACGGCAGAACAGGTAGAAGCCGCCCTGCGCGACGACACGATCCTCGTGGCGGTCATGTGGGCGAACAACGAAACCGGCGTGATCCAGCCAATCCAGGAGATTACGAAGGTCGTTCGCGACCACGGCGCTCTGTTTCTGGTGGACGCGACCCAGGCCGTCGGTAAGCTGCCCGTCACCGCCGACCCGGCCGACCTTCTCGTCGCCTCTGCGCACAAGATGTACGGGCCGAAGGGTGCCGGCATCCTCTACGCACGGGATCGCCGTCCCCGCGTGCGGTGGAGCCCGATGATTCATGGGGGCGGACAGGAAGACGGCCACAGAGGGGGCACACTCAACGTTCCAGCTGTTGTCGGGATGGGCCGCGCGTTCGAGATTGCCGTCGATGAGCAGGCCGATGATGCGGAGCGTATGGAGCGCCTGCGGAGCCGACTGGAGAACCGCATTCTTGACGCGATTGACGATGCCTGGGTCAACGGAGCCGATGCATCCCGTTTACCCAACACGACGAGCCTCACGCTGCCGGGTGTCTCCGCGGAAGACCTGCTCCTCGCCATGCGTGGCGTCGCCTGCTCGACCGGGAGCGCCTGCGCCTCCCACTCGAACCGTCCGAGCCACGTCCTGAAAGCGCACGGCCTGTCGGATGCCGACGCACGCTCGACGGTCCGCCTCAGCCTCGGCCGACACACGACACAGGAAGAAATCGACCACGCCGCGGAGGTCCTGATCGAGACAGCCAAACGCATGAAAGGCCAACCCGCCCTGCGATAGCACGAACGCCAAACGGACCAACGTTTCAACGTTCTAACGCTCAACGGTACACGGGTCGATCGTACATCGTTTATGGTTGGTTGGATTTGTCGCCGTACAGATCGCCTGCGCTCCCCAATTCCAAATCCCCAATCCATAACGTCCTAACGTTCCACCGCATCAACGACCAACGCTAGAACGTTCCAACGCATCAACGCCTAACGTCAGAACGTTCCAACGCCTTAACGTCCCAACGTTTTAACGCATCAACGAAAACCCACCATGGAACCCATTACCAACCGCGTCGCGGAAAGCGAAATTGCGGTCTTCAACCTCGACAATCTGTGGGACGACCGGACCGTGACCGAACTGGACCTCAGCCCCTTTCTGGTGAAAGGCCTGATGCTCAAGGAAAAGCCCTTTCGCGAGGACGTCCGCGAGCACGACTGGTCGCAGTACGACGATCAGCACGTGGCCGTGTACTGCTCGACAGATGCCATCGTCCCGACGTGGGGCTACATGCTGATCGCCTCCAAGCTTGAGGGGATCGCGGCGTCCGTGAGCTTCGGCCGGGAGGATGATCTCGTGCGAGACTACTACGTCCGCGCGCTCGACGCACAGGACTGGTCCGACTACGAAGATCGTCCCGTCGTCATCAAAGGCTGCGGCTCGGATCGTGTCCCGGAAGTCGCGTATCTCATCGCGACGCAGAAGCTCCAGGGCGTGGGCCGCAAGCTGATGTACGGAGAGCCGTGCTCGTCCGTACCGCTCTGGCGGAAACAGAAGCCACAGAAAGAGAAACCGGCAGCAAAAGCCACCGGCGTGAAGAAGCCGGACCTCCCGTCCCCGAACTCGTGACCTCCGTCCCTCTGGAACGGATTCGCGGCTTTCTGTACGTTTCCCTACATTTCCGACGGACTGGCATGGCTTCTGCGAAATGTCCGTTCCCCTGTCTCTCCTTCCTTCGTTCCCGCGTTCCCTTCCATGTCGACCGACGTTGCCGCCACTGAAGCGGCTGGATCTGCTGCAGGCTTTCTGGGCTCCATCATGAATCGCCTCGACGCCAGCCCTCGCTACCGGCTGGCGCGCCTGTTCTACCGTCGCCACGAGAACCTCCTTCCCCCGACGCTCTTCCTCGGCGGCGTGGGCTGGGATGCAGCCACGCTCCGTCGTATCGATGCTATCGTCGATAACGTCTTCCTGGCCGTTTATCTAGCGCTACTGGGGGCGTTCATTATGCTCACGGCGTTCGACCGGGCCGAAAAGCTCAAGTTGAAGCCGCTCAAGCAAATCAGCGGCTGGTCGACCGGCGCAATTCAGTTTCTGTGCGGGGGCCTTTTCAGCGCATACGTCATCTACTACACGCAGAGCGCGTCGCTCACAACGGCGTCACTCTTCTTACTCGTGCTGGTGACGCTACTGGTCGCGAACGAGTTTATGTGGGAACGGACCGGGACCGGCAATCTCTACATCCTGTTCGGGATCTACTTTCTGGCCGTCTTCTGCTATTTCACCTTCTTCCTGCCGATCGTCTTCGGCACGATGGGATACGGCCTTTTCATCCTGAGCGGCATCGTGAGCGCCCTGATCGTCGGCTCCATGCTCTTCGTGCTATTCAAAGCCGGCGTCTTCCCATCGACGCGCGCCTATGCCGGGGCTGCGAGCGTCGTGGTCGGCCTCCTGCTTCTTGTCAACCTGTTCTACGTGCAGCACTGGATTCCGCCGGTTCCCCTCGCACTCCGTCATGGTGGCATGTATCGCGGTGTGGAGGTCCAGGGTGAGGCGTACGCGCTGAAATATGCCAAGCCAGACTGGTATGCATTCTGGGAGGACCCGGACGAGGAGGTCATCGAGTATGCGCCGGGCGACGAGGTCCACTGCTTTGCCGCTGTCTTCGCCCCGACGGAGCTGGAGACCAACGTCTATCACCGCTGGCAGACGTGGAATCAGAGGACGGAATCGTGGGTCAGCACGGACCGGATCGGCTACGGCGTGGAGGGCGGCCGCGACAACGGCTATCGCGGGTCGACCTTCAAGCGAAACGTGCAGCCCGGCAAGTGGCGAGTGACAATCGAAACGGAAGACAGGCGCCCGATCGGCCGCGTCAACTTTGAGATCGTTCGCGCCGACACGTCGGAAACCCGCGAATACGGCACCCGCCTCTACTACTGACGCACGAACGTACCACACGTCCAACCTTCCATACTTCCACACATTCACACGTCAATACATGCAGCTTAACTTGTCGGATCAGACGGTTCTCGTCACCGGCGCCAGCCGTGGAATCGGGCGCGCCATCGCACTCGCCCTCGCATCGGCCGGGGCCACCGTCGGCGTCCATTTCGCCAGCAGCCGCGATGCAGCCGAGGAGGTCGCCGATGCATGCGGGCACGGGGCTCAGACCTTTCAGGCGGACCTTTCGGACCTCGGTGACACCGACCGCCTGATCGAAGACGTGATTGCCACGCTCGGAGGACTCGACGTGCTGGTCAACAACGCGGGCGTAGCCCTGTCCGCCCCGCTCGAAGACGATACTCCGACGTGGGATGACGCGTGGACGCGGACGATGATGGTGAACCTCCGCGCGCCGGAGCTCCTCTGCCGTCACGCCGTCACGCATTTCCAGGAGCATGGCGGCGGCCGCATCATCAACATCGCCTCCCGCGCAGCCTTCCGCGGCGACACGCCCGACTACATGGCCTATGCCGCGTCGAAAGCCGGCGTCGTCGCCCTCACGAAGTCGCTCGCCCGCGGCTTCGGCAAGGACAACATCAAGGCGTTCGCCATCGCGCCCGGCTTCACTCGAACGGACATGGCGCAGGACTTCATCGACACGTACGGCGAGGACTACGCCACCAGCGACCTCGCCCTCTCGCAGCTAACCGAGCCGGAAGACGTCGCTCCGACGGTCGTCTTCCTCGCCAGCGGGCACGCGGATCATGCCACCGGCACGTCGATCGACATCAACGCAGGGAGTTACGTGCACTAGCACCTGCCGTCACGCGCGGGCCAGGATCTTCGTCCGTTTCGGAACGAGTCGGCTCGTCGGATTCCACGCGCTGAAGGAAGTCGTCGAGGATCGCGTTGAACGCGTCCGGCTTTTCGACGGGAAGGGCGTGCCGCGCGTCGTCGACCACCGCAAGCTCGGCATTCGGCATCTGGGCGACCGCCAGATTCTTCTCCGAAATCGGCGTGTAATCGTGCTCGCTCGATACGAGCAGAGCGGGCATCGTGACGCGGTCGAGCCGGTCCTGAACGGTCCAGCCCATGATGGCGTCGACCGTTCGCACGTAGGCCTCGGGATCGTTCTTCGCCCACCGCTCGACGAACTCGGACCGCAGGTCCTCCTGATCCGGGCGCACGAACAGCTTATTGGCGATGATCTTGCCCACGCGTCGCATCCCGAGCAGCTTGACGGCAAAGCGGCGCGACAGGTAGAACCAGACGTCATGAAGCGTCTGCGGCCGGACGTCGACCGCACTGTTCACCACGACCAGGCTCCGCACAAGCTCTGGCGCATCCGTAGCAAGCTGCATCGCCACCATCCCACCCATCGACAACCCGACGACGTGCGCGGGCCAGGCGTCGAGCTGCCGCAGCACGACGGCGACGTCCCGCGCAAACTGGGCAATGCTGTACGGCTCCTCCGGCTTATCGGATCGACCGTGACCGCGCAGATCGAGCGTGATGACGCGGTACCGATCTGCAAGATGCGGCACCTGCTTGAACCAGTCCCGCGCGCTCGACCCCAGTCCGTGAAGGAGAATAACCGGCTCACCCGCTCCCTCTTCCTCGACATACAGGCGAGCGCCGTCTACCGTTATTGATGACATCATATTCCGGATAGAAGCAAACGACATATCGGACGCCGCTCCTACTTCTTTCCGGTGCGTTCGTTCGCACACGCCGTCGCCGCCCCCTCTGCTTGCATCGCTATTCCGATGATTCACTTGCTTCCTGTCCATCCAGCATCGAGCGCAGCAGTTCGTCGAAGCGCTCGGGGCGCTCGATCATGATGAGGTGGCCCGCGTCCTCAACGACCTCGACGCGAGCGTCCGGCATTGCCGCTTTCGCCGAATCCGCGATGCTCTGCGGCGACTGCTCCGGGTGAAGGTATCGATTAGGAATCAGCTTATCGCCCGCACCGAAGAGGACGAGCGTCGGCACGTCGATCTCGCTGAGACGCTCATACACCGGGCCGTCCAGCATGCCCGAAACGGCCTTGGCGTTTGCCTCCGCGTACGCTGCGAAGTCGTCGCGCTCCGACAGAGCATGGCGCTGCTTCACGAGCCAGTCGTAGCCCTCCGTGTACTCGTGGAAGTTGAGCGCAACCGACTGCTGCACCTGCGCGTCCGTCGACGCCATGATGCCTTCTGCCGACATCATACTGCGAATCGCCTGGCTGTCCTTCTCTGAAAAGGTCTCAATCCCCGCCGGCGACATCAGCACGAGGCCGTTGAGCCGATCGCCGTGCTCCAATGCCACATGTAGCCCGACCTGCCCGCCCATTGAGGCGCCGACGTAGGTAGCTTTTTCGATGTTCATGGCGTCCAGGAAGCCGACGACGGTTTCCGCAAAGAAGGGCATGGTCGCCGGCACGTCTTCCTTTTCCGAAAGACCGAACCCGGGCAGGTCCAGCGCGAGGACGCGGTACTCCGGGAAGGCGTCGACCTGATGGCGCCAGAGCGAAAGATTGGAGCCGAGACCGTGGACGAAGAGCAGCACAGGCGCGTCCTCACCGGCTTCAGCGGGCCGCTCTACGAACGCAATCATGCGGCCATCGACGTCGGTCACCTGCACATTCCCCGGGTAAAACGGGAGTGGATTCACTGTGGACGTGTCGGCGTCGGTCGTGTCCGCGTAAGCGTTCGGGGTGGCAGAGGCCGGAGAGGCAGGAACAGTCATGAGCGCAAGCGCGAGAAGGAAGGCAATCATAGCGGTGCGAGAGAACGTCCGAGAATAGCAGAGCGATGGGGTTATGCGGGTGCGAATCGGTCGGCGAGCTCCGACTTCTGGATCTTGCCCGAATGACCTTTGGGCAGTTCGTCGAGGAATCGGACATGGCGCGGCACCTTGTACCGTGCGAGATGCGAGCGAGCGTGGGCTAGCAGCTCGTCTTCGGTCAGTGACTGCCCCTCCTTGAGCGCTATGAAGGCTGCGCCCGTTTCGCCCCAGGTATCGTCCGGCACGCCAATAACAGCCGCCTCGGCGACCGCGGGATGCTCGTACAACGCCGTCTCGACCTCCGCGGGATACACGTTTTCCCCGCCCGAGATGTACATTTCCTTTTTCCGCCCAACCACGTAGAAGTAGCCTTCGTCATCCACGCGAACCAGGTCGCCCGTGGCGAACCATCCGTCCTCGTCGATGGCCTCAGCCGTCGCCTCCGGGTTACGCCAGTAGCCGGGCGTCACGACCGGGCCGCGCATCAGCAGCTCTCCCGTCGTGTTCGCCGCCACGTCGTTTCCGTCCTCGTCCACCACCCGCGTGTCGATGTAGAAATTGGGAAAGCCGATCGACCCGATCTTGCGGAGCGCGTCCTTTTCCGGAAGGGAAAAGCAGTTTACGCCAACCTCGGTCATACCGAAGCCCTGCCGGATCGGAACGCCCTTGTCCTGCCACACGCGGATGAGCGGTTCGGGCATCGCCTCGCCCCCGACAATGGCGTAGCGGACGGATTCGAGCGTCACCTCGTCGAACGCCGGATGGTCGCTCATCATCTTGAGCATCGTCGGCACGCCCCAGAGAATCGTCAACTCCTCGTCGTCGCACAGTCGCAGAATCGCTTCCGGGTCGAACGAGGGCAGCAAAAACGTCGTCGCACCGTGATGAAGGAACGGTGTCAGCAGCACATTCCATCCGCCGGTATGGTAAAAAGGCGCTGCGTTGAAGGAGCGGTCGTTCGAGGTCAAATCGAGCCGCATCTCGGTGTTGACCGAGTTCCACGCGATCATCCCGTGCGAGATGATTGCCCCCTTCGGCCGCCCGGTGGTGCCGGACGTGTACAGGATCATCACCGGGTCGTCCAAGCCGGGCTGCGGGGGAAGCTCTGCTCGCGGGACAGGCGTCAGCGCATCGTTGGTTTCCGACAGCGCGAACACTTCGTCCAGCGGAAGAAGGTCGGCCGGCGTATCGAGGTCTGTGACGGTGTCGGCGTAGTCGGCCCCGACGAAGATCAGCGAGGGCTCGGCGTCGGTGACGACGTACTGCAGCTCCGGGAGCGCGAGTCGAAAGTTGAGCGGCACCAGCACGAAGCCGGCCGTCTGCGCCGCGAGGAAGAGCAGCACGTGCTCGACCGCGTTCTCCGCCAGCACGGCGACACGGTCGCCCGGCGACAGATCGTGGCGCTTGATGAGCGTCGCCGCCAGCCGCGTGGCTCGTGTGTGCAATTCGGCGTACGAGTATTTCCGCCCCGTCGGCGCCCAGACGATCGCCGGATGGTCGGGCGTGTAGAGCGCGTGCCGTTCGAGCCAGTCCGTTCGGGTCATGATATCATCTATTGGTTTGCAGGCGAGCCCATGGCGTAGTAAGGGCGCATTGCGATGCGCCCTTACTACCGGGCGTTGGTGGCCGGGGCCGGGCGGCGGTTCAAGGCCATCGCGCCGAGGGCCACCAGCGTGCTGGACACCAGCGCCGCCGTCGCCGGAACGGCCGGGTTGTTCGCATACATCGTGATCTCGCCGTAGTACATGCCGAAGTGCACGACCAGCGCCGTGATCGCGGCCGTGAGCACCGCTCCCTTCGAGATGCGATCCGAGAAGAAGATGCCGAACAGGATCGGGACGAAGGTGGCCGAGAACAACGCGTAGACGCCGTTCTGCCCGAGGATAGCGACCGACAGATTCGGGTTCACAATCTGCCCGTAGGAAATCAGCGCGACGACCGGCACGAGCGCAACGAGGAAATACCGGCTGTAGCGAACGGCGCGCGCATCGATTTCGTCATCGTTGAGACCCCCGTTACGCTTCGCGAGTGGACGGTAGATATCGTTCGAGAAAATCGTCGAGAGCGCGACGAGCAGCCCCTCCATCGTGGAGAAGCCGGCTGCGACCAGGCCGATCAGGATCACCGAACGCACGAGCGGCGAGAACACCTCGACGATGTAGGTCGGCACCACGGCGTCGGGCTCGATCATAGCGCCCGGCATCAGGATCCGCGCGTACAGCCCGACGAGGATGACGGCGAAGAACAGCACCAGAACGACAATCCCGGTCGTCAGGTAGGTGTTGACGTCCTTCTCACTCTTCAGATAGAGCGCCTTCGACATCACGTGCGGCTGATTGATGATCGCGACCCCGATCAGCACGTTGCACGCCACCACCTCGAACCAGTCTCGGAAGAGTAAGCTTTCGGGATTGACGGGTTCGGCCAGCATCGGGTCGATCGCTGCGAGACGATCGAGAAAGCCGCCGATGCCGCCCGCGAAGTATTCTGCGCCAGAGCCCAGCAGGATTATGGCCACGATGATCATCAGTCCGGCCTGCGCGGCGTTCGTCAGGGTGTGCGCGCTCGCCCCGCCGATGGAGATGTAGATGAGCGGAATACCGATCGTCATGGCCATCGCGACGAGCATCGGCACCTCGAGCACGCTCGACAGGACGCGCGTCAGCCCGACGGTGATGAGCACCAGAAAGGCGATCTGCAGCAGACTGGCGACGGCGAAGAAGATCGTCAGCCGGCGGTCACCGAATCGATCGCCGATCCACTGCGGCACCGTCAGCGCCGTTACCTCGTCGCCGACGCGGCGAAAGGCCTTCGAGAAGATGATGAGCCCGATGAAGACGCCCACGGGCAACGCGACGGCATACGCGATCACGCCACTCACACCGTAGAGGTAAATCAGCCCCGGGTTGATGATGAATGTCGCGGCGCTCGTGAGATTCGCGGCAAGGGACATCCCGATCCACACCGGGCTCACCTCGCGGCTTCCAACGCTAAAGGCCGAGAACCCGGTCATCTTCTTGATGCCGATCACCGCCGCACTCGTCACCGCGGCGAGATACAGACCGAAAAAGATCCAGGCAAAGGTCGTTTCTCCCATGTGTCGCTTCGCGTTTGCTACGCGGTTTGGACGTGTGAAAGTGCGGACGTGTTAAGGTGTGAACGTGTGGATGTCTGAACGTAGTTACGTTCGTAGATCCCTAACCCTGAACCTTGATAACCTGTTTGGCGGATGCATTGCGAAAAAATGAGCGGCGCGAGGACCGACCGCCGGGAGGTCCGCACCTTTGGATCGCCGAAGGCTGTCCGCCAAACAGGTTCTGAACCCTGAACTTTGAACCCTGAACCTTGAACTATCGCTACGGCCCCCAACGAAGAGCCATGCCGGCGATTGCGGCGCCACCGCCCGAGGCGATGAGAAACACCAGGTCGCCGGCCGACAACATTCCCTGCGCGTCCGCATCGGCCAGAGCCATCGCGATGCAAGCATTTCCGGTGTAGCCGAAACGGTCCATCACGTTGTGCGCCTTCTCCTCCGGCAGGTCGAGGCGTTTCAGCGTCTCTCGGATGCTCTCGATGTTGATCTGCGTGAAGAAGTACCGGTCGACGCCCTGCGGCGTCACGTCGAGGTCATCGCACAGTTCGTGGACAAGCCGCGTCCAATGGTCTGGATTGAAGCCGTCGGGGAATTTCTTTCTGAACTCCAGCTTCTGCACCCGGCTCGGTGCGCCGTCGCCCTCTACATTCGGCGAGATCGGAGCCGCCGCGCCACCCGTGTAGATGCCCATGTACTCGGCGAACTGGCCTTCGGATTTCAACTTCGACGTCAGAATTCGTCCACCATCGTCCGCCTCGGCAGCACCTCGCCCCTTCAGTACGGCTGCACCAGATCCATCGGCGAACAGCGACGCGACGTTCTTCTGCTCGTAGTCGATGAAGCGGCTCATCAGGTAGGCGCCGACGACGAGAACATGCTCGTACGATGCGTCGGCCTCGACGAACTTCCGCGCCGTGTCGAGCGCCGTTACGAAGCCCGCGCAGGCGGTGTTGAGGTCGAACGTTGCGGCATTCACGGCGCCGAGCTTGTCCTGCAGCACGGCGGCCGTTGAGGGCGAGAGGTAGTCCGGCGTATCGGTCGACACCACGATCAGATCGATGTCGGTGGCATCGACTCCAGCCTTTTCAAGCGCCATTCGAGACGCCTCTGCAGCAAGATCGCTCGTCGCCTGGTCCTCGGCCGCGTACCGCCGCTCCTTGATGTTGCGACGCTCCCGGAGAAAGCTATCGACATCTTCGCCGTACAGCTCGTTGAAATACTCGTTCGGCACGACGCGCTCCGGCGCATACAGTCCCGTCCCGATAATCGATGCCGTTCGCATGAGCTACTTGCTGGTTGTTCGTTGTAAATCGTAGATCGGATCGACACCCGATCCTCCCACTCTCCCCTTCTCCCATTCTCCCTTTCTCCCCTTCTCCCTTTCTCCCACTCCCCGTTTCCCAACCGCCCTCACAAAACCAGTCCGCCATCGACAGACAGCACCGCTCCGGTGATAAACGAAGCGTCGTCGCTCGCGAGGAAGAGGTACGCATTGGCGATATCCTCCGCGGTGCCGAGACGTCCGAGCGGGGTGCGCCCCTTCAGCTGATCCAACACCTTCTCCGGCACCGTGTCAACCATCGGTGTTTCGATGAAACCGGGTGCCACGGCGTTAACGGTCACGCCGTCGCGGCCAAACTCTCGCGCCCACGTCTTCGTCATCCCGATCACGCCAGACTTCGTCGCAACGTAGTTCGTCTGGCCAAAATTTCCGTACAGCCCGACGACGGAAGCGGCATTCAGCACGCGACCGTGGTCCGACTCCGCGAGGTGCGGGCGCGCTGTTTTCGTGGTATTGAACACCCCCTTCAAGTTGACGTCTACGACCTGATCGAACGCCTCCTCACTCATTTTCTTGAGCGTGGCGTCCCGCGTGATGCCCGCGTTATTGACGAGGATGTCGACGCCGCCGTACTGCTCCACGGCATGATCGACCATTGCCTGGACCTGTTCGCTGTCGGTAACGTCGACAGCCACGAACGACGCGGTGCCGCCATCCGCTTGAATGCTTTCGACGACCGCCGTCCCCGCTTCGGCGTTGACATCGGCGACCACGACGTTAGCACCTTCCTCGGCAAACAGCCGGGCCGTCGCTCGCCCGATTCCCTGACTCGCTCCGGTGATGATTGCTGTGCGGCCGTGCAGACGTTGCTGAGGGGTGCTCATAAACCGATAGAATACGTTTGTGCAAGAAAGTCCTGCTCTGACATCACAATCCTGAATAGACGGGCGGTGGGCGGTAACCGGTGCTACGACATCCCGGCCACACGTCCCACGAAACCGCCCGCCATCCAGGAAAAGCGAGAAACTACAAGTTGAGGCCGTCGAACGTGTAGGTGGCAGACATCCAGAAGAGGCGTCCGGTGACCGGTGCCCCCAGAACATCGGGCGTCTCCGTATCGAAGAGGTTCGACACGCTCGCCTTCACCTGCACGCCCGTTTCCGGAACCGTGTATCCGGCAGTGAGCCCCATCGAGAACCGTCCGGGCACCTCGCCATCCTCGTAGAAGTTGCTGCTGACCCAGTGCGAGCCAGAGGCAAACTCGTATGCGGCATGCCAGCGACCGGAGGCGCTCAAGAACCAGCCGTCGAATCCGAGATCACGCACTGTGGCGGACCCTTTCGCCTTTGTCGTCGGCACGTTCAGTAGAAGAGGATTGCTTCCGCTGTCCCCTTCCTCGAAGTCAGCCAGCTCAATGAGCGAGAGGTTTCCGGACACGTTAAAGTGGTCGTTGAAGTACACGTTGATGCCGGCGTCCAGGCCGCGCACCGTTGCCTCACCAAAGTTGACGTAGGTGCTCAGACCGTTGAAATTGTCATTGCTTCCGGGCGCGTCCACCGGCGTACCATCCGCATAGAACGGGATCTCCGTGAAGCCATTGGCGACCGACTGCAGCGGGCTGATGAAGTTGTTGTACCACGACTGGTAGGCCACGATATCGAGGAAGACGCTCTTGCCGAATACACCTTTGTAGCCCACCTCGATCGAGTTCACCTCCTCCGGGCTGAGCGCGCTGATCTCGCGGATGACGTCGCCATTCGGATCGCGAATCTCAAAGCCTGTGTAGTTGCCGAGTGCATTGACGACATACCCAGGAGGAACTCCGTTACCCGCGGGAATCGGAATGGGAATGAATAGGTTGCCTTCCAGAACGGTCGGGCTCTTGAACGCGCGGTTGTATCCGACGCGCACGTTCTGATTCGGGAGGACGCTGTAGACGATGGCCGCCTTCGGGCTGATCTGCGTGTCGTACTCGCTGTGATCGTCAACACGGACCGCTCCGTTGATCCGGAGAGCGTCCGTCGGCCGATAATCAAGTTGCAGATAGCCGCCAACCTCCGTCGCGTCGAGGTCACGGCCAACGGCATCGGCGAGGAACGTGCCGTCGGAGTCCGGTAGGTAGCGACGGCCCTGCGCGCCCGTTACAATGTCGAGCGACCCGGAGCCGAGTCCGACCGTGTTGCGATACTGAATCTCGGAGTCCCAGAGTTCGCCGCGATCCACAAATTTGTTCGCCTCACGGAGGGAAGGAAGCTGATCCAAAGCGGTTTGGCGTGCCTGCTCCGGACTCGCGCCGCCGGCAAGCTCCTGGCCGTAGATGATCGATGCGCTCGATGCCACGCCGTTAATTTGATACGTGTCACCGGCATCGTTGGACGTGTGCGTGACCTGCGCAAACCAGTTCTCGTTGCTGACCTGCAGGTTCTGATACTGCACCTGCCAGCCGCGAATGTGGTTACGGCCGTTGTTGGTCAACCCAAAGTTGTCGTTCTCCGAAAAGCCGTATGCGAAATTCGCCTGCCAGTCATCCCCAAAGCGGTAGTAGAGGCTTCCCTCCGCCCGAATCGACTCAATGTCGTAGTCGCCGACCAGCTCGCTCTCATTGAAGACGGGCGTGTAGAAGTGCGTCGAGTCCGATGCCGACGCGTTCGGCCCGCCGCTCGGCGGGGCGAAGTCGTCCGCCGTCATGTATTGACCGGTCAGCTTCCAGCCGAACGTGCCATCGCCAAAGGTACCAGCGGTTCGGCCGTTGATGTCGAGCAGGCTCTGCTGTCCGCCGCGCACGTTCAACGCCACGCCCGACTGATCCCACGGATCCTTCGTGATGACGTTGACGACGCCGGTGTGCGCGTTCGGTCCGTAGAGTGCCGACGCCGGGCCGACGACGACCTCGATCGACTTCACATCCAGCTCGGAGGTCGGCAGGAAGTTGCCCTGCGGCAACCCCGTTCCTGGCAGTTGGGCCACGCGGCCGTCCTTCATCTGCAGCATGCGGGTGTTGAAATGATTGTTGAACCCGCGCGCCGAGATGCCCTGACCGTTGATGCCGACATTCACGAAGTCGACGCCTTTCACGGTCGACAGTGCCGAGAGATACGTGCCGCCGCCGGAAACATCCAGCTCGTCCGCGCTGATGGCCTCGATCTGAACCGGCGCATCGAGCAGCTTCTCCGGACGCTTCGACCCGGTCACCACGACCTCGTCGCCAACGAACGTCCGGGGCGTCAGAACGACATCGACGACCGTCTCCTCTCGATCCGTAACGGAAATCGTCCGACGCTCATTTTCATACCCGATGAACGTCACGCGGAGCGTGTATTCCCCAACCGGAACGTTCTCAATGCGATAGGTACCGTCCGCACCCGTGCTCGTCCCACGCTGGAGTCCTTCAATTAACACGTTTGCCCCAGTAAGGGGCTCTTCCGTGTCGAGCTCGAGCACAGCACCCGAGATGGAGCCCGTGGCTTGCGCCTGCTCCTGTGCCCAAGCGTCCGCCGTGCCGGCAAGGCACAGAGCACATACGACGATGAACCATAACAGGGGATTCTGGCGATTCATGGCAAGCCTCCTTGATTGTCCGCATGGCTGACTGCTGGCATCAACTCCGCGCCAGACGGCGGGAGTCATTATTTCTTACGTTTGTAATTTTCGAAACGACCGATCACTACTGCCTCCGGTTGTCGAGTCGATAGCGCCTTTCCCAGCACGCACCCCCAACAGCTCGGGCCTGTTTTGATCGTTTTGAATTTACCAAACGTTACACGGACGATAGAAAGCGCTTCCGAGAATGTCAAGGAAGCATCAACATTTCCCACAGAGAAGAAGAAGCCAGCCCACGTACCACAATCCCTGAACCTCGTGGTCTCGGCAACATCGGTAACACCAGAAAGACCATCCTGACTTTTCTTTTCTGGTTCACTTCGATGGTCGGACCGCCTTCCCCCTTCGAAGGAATCAAGCGTCGCACGGCCGTGCGACGCTATTTGGTTTAATATCTCCGTCGGCATTCCCTTCAGGTCATTCGGCAACCCGCCGAACCCTGAACCTTGAACCCTGAACTCTGAACTCTGAACCGTGAACTCTGAACCGTGAACTCTGAACCGTGAACTCTGAACCCTACGCCGCTCGCTCCTCCTCAAGTCGCTTTTCTTTAATCTCCGTCCACCGATCTGAGAAGTCCTGGTAGAACGACTCCATCAGCTGATAAAACGCCTTCATGTGCTCCAGATTGCGGATCGTCTCCTCCCGCCCGGATGGACCCTCAGCGCGAATCCGCGAGAGAAAACGCTCGGCCAGTTCCCGGTTTTTCTGGACCGTCGCCATGTTGAACTTAAAGTTGTTCAGGAAGAGGTCCGGGTGCGCAATATAGTAATTGCGTCGGTTCACGGGACCATTGACCTTCCGCGCCAGGCCGATGTCGTCGATTCGGCGCACGGCAATCGAGATCGGACCTTTTGAGTGACCGAGCAGCTCGACCATATCGTCGAGCGACACCGGCTCGTCCTGGGTGAGAAGAAGTCCAACAATAAGACCCTGGAGGCGCTTCAGTCCATATGACTCGTAGATGTTGCCGAATTCCTCGATCAGGTCGTTTTCGGCGGGGGTCAGCGAGCGATCGTGACTCATGGAGGTGGGCAAGAAGAAGAAAAACAGAGGTCCGTCACCCCGGTGGAAACCGCGTCCGTCTCGACGATCCGCGCCTAACCGGTGCGCACACGACAACACTTAGCCCCCGTCGATAGTTGCGCGCATGACAAAAATGCGCCTTCTCATGGCTAACACGGCCTATTTTCATTTCTGCGACCGTCTTTGGGATCAATAAATTACGCAGTGCGTCATAAACGATAGACAATGACGCGATGCGTTATTTCACCAAAAGGGAAGCCTTTCATGGCGCGACTCATCAAGCGGTACGAAAACCGAAAGCTCTACGACACGGAGGCGAGCGAGTACGTCTCTCTCAGTGACATCGCCGCCCTGGTGCGAAGCGGCGATACCGTGCGCGTTGTCGACAATGCGACAGGGCGAGACCTGACCGCGCAGACACTCACGCAGATCATTTTAGAGGAAGGAAAACGCGGCACGCACGCCATTCCGTCCGATATCCTCCACCAGTTGTTGCGCCGAAGTGAGGAAGCGATCGATGTCGGCTTTGAGCAACTTCGCTCCACGGTGGATGATCTCGTACAGAGCTCATTTGGGCGCCTTCGTCGCCTCGTGCAGGGTCCCCACGCGGAAGAGCTGGAGGAGCTCCGCGGTCAGTTACGTTCGCTGGAGCAACAACTCTCCACCATCCTCGGGGACCTTGAGGAGCGCGAAACGGCCGCCGATCCGTCCGATGCAAACCGTTCGTCCATGTCAACGACGGACGATTCCGCAGAGGATGATCCGGAGCATGTAGAGCCGTAACGATGGACTCACCGCCATCAGGTGTCTCCCACTTCACATCCGATCCGTACCATCACATCCCATCCTACCATGAGTACCAAAGCGAAAAACTCGAACCTGCAGGACGAACTCACCCGCCGCGGACGCGACGTCTGGCTCGCTGGCCTCGGTGCCCTCGCCACGGTTGAAGAAGAAGGAACCAAAGCGTTTAACTCGCTTGTGGAGCGGGGAAAAGGCTTTGAAGAGAAAGGCCGCAAGCAAATTGAGGACGCGATAAGCAAAGCGTCCAAACAACGTGACGAAGCCCTTTCTGATGTCGAACGCGCCGGTGAAGAAGCGCGGGAATACATCTTCAACACGGTGGACCGTGCGCTCGACCGCTTCGGCGTCGCCACCCGATCGGAGGTCGATAAGCTTACGAAGCAGGTGAGCAACCTGAACGACAAAGTCGACAAACTCACGAAAACGCTCCGAGACGGGACGAAGACCAAGAAGAAAGCCTAATCGAAACGATGCAGGCGGCCGGGACGACGCCTCGTCCCGGCCCACCTGCGCTCCTACACTTTCTCTGGAACCCTTTTTGCAACTGGCGGATGTATCCAAGCGTATACGATTTCGCGCCAATGCGCTCAATTTTGTAATCCATCGATGGAACGCACCTGCGCCTCACGGAAGTAAACCTGTCTTGATGAGGTGCTTTTAACCGATTCGTCCCTGATCGGGCATCCAGCGAGTTAGAACGGAACGTCGGCTGGAACCGCTTTCATTACAAATGGATACGGCGCATTGCCTTCAATGGAGATTCTAAGAGGTTGACCGCATGAGAAGCAACGGAACGTCCAACTCTCCCCGAATCGGTCTCGCCTGCGCCGGCGGCGTCGTTGAGGGGGCTATTTATGAGGTCGGTGCGTTGCGCGCGCTCGATGAGGCCGTCGATGGCGCTTCGCTCCACGAACTCGACATGTACGTCGGCGTCAGCTCCGGCGCACTGATCGGCTCGTTCCTGGCGAACGGCGTCCCCACACACGAACTTACCCGCGCCATCGTCTCGGCTGCGTCGGACCCTTCCCTGAACGTCGAGCCCGAGGTCCTCTTTCGACCGGCACTCAGCGAGTACGCCGGACGCATCAAGAAACTGCCGGGAGCTCTCCTTAACACGCTCAAACATTACGCATGTAACCCGGGCGACTTATCGCTACTCGGGCTCGTGTCTACCCTTGGCTCGCTCGTCCCAACCGGCATCTTCGACAACTCTGGACTGGGCGAATTCTTGGAGCGTGCCTTCTCAGAAGGTGGCCGCACGAACGACTTCCGGGAGCTTCGAGCGAAGCTTTTCGTGGTGACGATGCACCTCGACTCGGCCCGCATCGCAGTATTTGGCGAGCCGGGGCTTGATCATGTGCCGATCTCCAAAGCGATTCAGGCTTCAACGGCCCTCCCCGGGCTCTACTGCCCGGTCGAAATCGATGGCCAGTACTATATCGATGGCGTTGCACGACGCACCGTCCACGCCAGCGTCGCCCTGGATGCCGGAGCCGAACTGCTCTTCTGCATCAATCCGATCGTCCCGGTGAACGTGCAACTTGAGCAGCATGCCGATCGCCTGTTGAAGCGCGACGGAAGCACGCTCGTCGACCATGGCCTCCCATCGGTTCTGTCACAAACGTTCCGCGCGATCGTGGACTCGCGCAAGCAGACCGGCTTCAAGAAGTACGAGCACACGCACCCGGACGCGGACCTCATTTTGATCGAGCCCGAGTGCGATGACACCAGCCTGTTCTTCTCGAACATCTTCAGCTTCCAAAATCGCCACGACGTGTGCGAGCACGCCTACCAGGCGACGCGCCAGCACCTCCTCCGTCGAGCCGATGAGATTGCCGCGAAGCTCGAACGCCACGGACTTCGCCTCAACGTGGAGCGCCTTGAGGATGAATCACGGTCGGTCTTCGACCCGGAACCCGGCGCCCTGCCTTCCGGCTCCCTCAACGGCGACGCGAACTCACCGAAGGAGGTATTCCGGGAAACCGGGCGCGTGCTCGACCGCCTGGACGCAATGATCGATCAGATTCAGGCTGCAGCCTGAACGTGCCCCCTTTCTCTGGCGCCGATTGTCTGCCGGTCACACGTTCGTGGCCGGCTTTTTTGTTGCCCCCTCATCACGACCATCGTGAGCTACGCGCGGGCATCACGGTCGCCCAACCTCAGCCGACTGAATCGCATCAGGAAAAGGAGCGGTCCGGAAGCGGGTCATCCTTAAGCGACCAACGATACGACCCCTCCATCGCCCGGCGCTCCGACTCGGATAGACCGCGATACCCGCATGGCGGACGCCGTATTTCTCGAAGCAGGGCAACCGCCAACCAGCCCAGGGGCACGTACCACGACGCAAGATCCAGGTCTTTCATTAGACCACGCCAGCCATGGGCTTCCTCTGTTCGCCGGACGTTTCGCTCGTGATGTCCGTAGGAAACCGGCCATCCAAATGGAGTGGCCCCGAAGGCCCGCTTCCCGAGGTGACGAAGATGACGCAGAAGATCGGATAGATCATACGGCTTTTCTCCGTGCTCATCGACCGCATCGTCCAGCATCGACTGGCTCCGTCTGCGTACCTGCTCCGCCACGCGGGCCAGTTCGCGACGATCCGGGTCCTCTAAATCCGTGCATCCGGCGTCACGAAGCATCTTGCGGACGTTAATCGGGTCCTGGATGACGAATGTCATCTGGCAGGGAAACGCCAGGTAAAAGGCAAAGGGCAGCAGGGCTGCGATCGGTGCAATCGGAAGCGGAACGAACGGAACCCCGAGATACTTTCGCGACAGGCGGTCGAGCGCGTCAAACGTGATACTGGCCGGGTTGACCCACTCCGCATTGACGATGCTGACGGGATATACCGGTGCGTCGTGCCGCGCGGCCATTAGAACGAAACTCCGCGAGAAGGGCTGAAGCTGATACCGCCGGAGAAAGCCTTTCGCGATACCCGGTACGCCCTCCGGATAATAAATCAACCGATCGCCGCGGTCCAGAAGACGATCGAAGTTGCCAACGGTCATGTCGACCCCGCCCACGCGGCGCCACCAGTTATCCATGTCGAAAGGCCGCATCCACCACGTCGCCGCCAGCTCGGGCGTGTACACCGATCGAAACTTGCTCTCCTTTGTTAGTCCGTCTTCGCGCCACATCAACGCGTCGAGCACGATGGCGTCGTGAGGAAAGGCATTGCCACTGTGATTCGGTGCAACGACGATCGGTCCGTCTGAAGGCAGCTTCTCCTGCCCGATCAGCCGCGCACGGAAGTAGTGGTCAATGATATCGTACATCGGCCCGTCGTCGGCCAGCCGGTACAGATAGTCCCAGTCGATGGGGTCATGCGGTGCCGAATGCCGACCGCTGCGTCGTGACGTCCTCGTCTGATGCGAACTCGCCTGGTGCGCATCGCCGGAGGCACGTTCTTCTGAACGAGTCGCCGATGAGCGACCCGAATGCGACGCTGCCGGACCATCAACGGCTGTCCGGTTGTCGGTCGAGTCGTCACGAGAAGAGCGTGATCGATCCATAGCACGGAGGACGTCTGGCGAACAGTCCGAGAGATGAAATGGGCAGCGCCGGGTTCATAGCAACCTACGTGACAGCACGGGCGGATGCCAACTATGGCCCACGCATCCATCATGTGCGATGGGATCGTCGATACGCTAATCACCCGACGCACTGATTGCGGGGCGCGAAAACAACAACTCGTAACACCATCACAAGATGAGAGGCTGTTGACCCATCCAAGCGCGTTCAATGTAGTTTTGGCGCCCCCGACGATCATCCTGAGGCTGAAATGAGCACCTATCTCCCGGTTCTTTCCACCTCAAGCAAGAATAAAGGCCGACTTAAGGGTGAGATCCACTACCTTCTCTGACCGCCCAACCCAAGCTCTCCCCTCACGTCTCGATTTCATGCGCGAACTGATTGCCGCCCCCTCGCTGTCCGCTCTATCCCAATCGACCGGCTCTTCCCTCTCGGTGACAACCGACGACGCCCCTGTCGTTCTGCGAATTGCAGACGTGCAGCCGGCCTCAAGCCAGCAGGAGGGCTACGAAAGCTTCTCCCTCATCCTGACCGGGCCCGGGAGCTTACCAAGCGGCGTCTACCGTGTGGAGCATGATGCTCTCGGCCCGTTCGACCTGTGCCTGAACCCGACGTGGGCGAATCACGGCAACCCCGAGACCTGGGAGTACGAGGCGGTTTTCAATCGGGCCGTGGCGGCGGAAACGAAAGAAGTTGTAGAATCTTCCGCCTTACAGGAAACGTCGTCGCGGCGAGGGTTCTTCTCACGAATGGCTGCAGCAGCGGCCGGCGGGGGAATCATCACCGGGCTCTTCGGTAGCGATTCGGCACAGGCGCGACCAACGGAACGATCCGCCGGAGTCTCCGGTGCCCCTCTGGCTTACGAGCCCCTCATCGGAGGCATTGGAATGTTCGGCGGCAACTTCGCCCCTCGAAACTGGGCCAACTGCGATGGACAGCTTCTGGCGATTTCGCAGAACACCGCGCTCTTTTCCATTCTCGGCACCATCTACGGCGGCGACGGTCGGACAACCTTTGCAGTGCCCGATCTGCGTGGTCGCGTGCCGATTCACGCCGGACAGGGCCCCGGTCTCACCTCGCGAAATCAAGGCCAGAGTGGCGGCACGGAAACCGAGACGCTCGCAGCCGCGCAAATCCCGAACCACAGCCACCCGGCGTCGCTCCCCGTCACATCCGCAGAAGGAGATGCCACCTCCCCCGACGGAAACGCGCTCGGTGCCCAACCGAACTCACGCGGCACGCAGCCGATCTACAGCACCAACGCAACCAACGGAACGATGGACGTGAATAGCGCGGCTGTCGGCGGGTCGCAGTCCCACAACAACATGCCGCCCTTCGCCGTGATTCGCTACGTCATCGCGCTCACGGGCATTTTCCCGTCCCGCAACTAACGGCTATAGGCGATCACTTCCATCGTTCTCTTTCCCTATCTGCCGTTATCCATGTTGTCGACGCTACTTATCACCTACTGCAGACGGATCGTTTGTCTTGCGGCTCTTTTCACCCTCTGTTGCGGTCCGAACGCATCCGCACAGTACGCAGAACAGACCGGTACGAATAATCCATTCGACGGCATCACCGCCCTCTCCTCGGCAAACGCGCTGGACGCCGTCGCGGGAGACTTCGACTCCGACGGCGACATCGACCTGCTCGCCTACGACGGCTCGAGTGAACGCTTTTACCAGAACGATGGAACGGCCACGTTCACCGAGCAGACCGGCGCTCAAAACCCATTCGACGGCGTCGCCCTCGTTTTCGGCACACGCGGTCGGACCTTCGTAGGAGATGTGGACGGAGACACCGACACCGACATCGTTGACTTCCGACCGGCGACGGGCACGTTCGCTTTCATCGAGAACACGGACGGATCAACGTACACCGACCAGACGGGCACGAACAATCCATTCGACGGCATCCAGGTCTCGGGTAACCAGACATCTGTGGATGCCGTGTTTGGAGACTTCGACACGGACGATGACATCGACCTCCTGGTCTTCGACGGCTCTACGGAACGGTACTACGAGAATGACGGGAGCGGCACCTTCACAGAGCAGACCGGCGCGTCGAACCCATTCGATGGGATCGCTCAGGCCTTCTGGACGAACACCACGACGCTCGTTCGGGACTTCGACGGCGACGGGGATGTGGACCTCGCCTCGCGGGACGGCTCAGCCAGCGGGACCGCCGCGTGGATCTACATGGAGAACACGGACGGCTCGACATACGCGGACCGGAGCGGCGCCGCCTTTCCGCTCGACAACGTGGCCGTTGACGCCACACAGAATAGCGTCGCGATCACCACGGGCGACTTTAACCTGGACGGGTCGCTGGACCTGCTCGCCTACGAGGGCACCAGCCAAACCTTTTACGCAGGCGACGGAGCGGGAACGTACACGGCTCAGACGGGGACGAGCAACCCGTTCGACGGCGTCACACCAGCCCTTCAGGTATTCGCAACGACTCTTCCGGTGAACGTGAATCCGGTGGTCGATGACGACATCGACATCACCTTTGGTGAGAATGACGCACTCCGTTTCATCGAGCGAACGGGCCAGGGCGTTATCCCCGTCGAACTCGCCCGCTTCAACGGCCAGATGGACGGAGACGCGGTTCAGCTTACCTGGGAAACGTTGTCTGAAACCAACAATGCCGGCTTCGACGTGCAACGACGCATTAGCACGACGTCGAATGCTCAATCCGGCATGTGGACGACGCTACAACACGTCCGCGGTGCCGGCACTACGAGCACCCCCCAGAACTACCGGTTCACCGATTCTGCAATCCCGTTCGACGCCAACTGGATTACATACCGGCTGCGACAGATCGACATTGACGGCACCACGGCCCTGTCTGACGAAATCCGGATCCGCCCTGACGCACTCAAGCAGCTCACGCTTCGTCCCGCCTACCCAAACCCGGTGCGCGAATCCACCACCATCGAATTCGGCACCCCGGACGCCCGGCGCGTCACGCTTCAGCTCTTTGACGTAATGGGACGAAACGTCCGCACGTTGTTCGAAGCAGACGTGGTGGGCCGCGAGTCCGTCACGATTCGCACAGACGGTCTGGCGAGCGGTCTCTACTTCGTCCGACTCCAGTCTGAGGGTCAGACACGCACCGAGCGATTCGTCGTCGTCCGCTGACCGGTTGCCGTTCACGGATCGTGTGCCCGCTGGAAATCGGCTTCGAGCACTACCGGGCGAAGAGCGCCAGGAGGCCGCCGATAATGAAGAGTGGAATCGAGAGCCACAGCGGTCCGCCCTGAACGACGGCGACGACCCCGCCGACGATGCACGAGCCTGCGATTATGCCACTTCGAAGACCCGCAATTGGGTCGTCCGTTGACAGGCGGGTGCTCATACGCTCCTCTGCGAAGGACACGCCCTGCGACATCAACTGAGGGAGCTGCATCACGGCGTCGACAAATTCCGGCGCGTTGCTCACGAGCTCCCGCCCGAGAGCTCGCGGGTCGAACCGGTCACGGAAGATGTCCTGAACGTGGCGGCGTGAGACGGCCACGACATCGAGATCCGGGTCGAGCGTGCGCCCGACGCCCTCGAACGTGACGAGGGCTTTCACCATAAGGGTCATTTCGACAGGAAAGAAGACGTGATACCGCCCGCCGAGGCTTAAGGACTGCAGGATCACCTGCGCGAAACTGATTTCGCCCTGCTTGCTCCGCATCAGGAAATGGCGGGCCATATCCGCCACCGCGCGCTGGAATCCCTGCGGGTCCCCGCCTTCGCCGATGCGCGCCATGCTAAGCAGGTGACGCGAGGCATTTTCCACGTCCCCACGCACGAGAGCGTAATAGTAATATAGCATCCGGCGCTTCAGCTTCGAATTGAAACGTCCCACCATCCCGAGATCGATAAACCCGATCTTGAGATCCTTCGGTCGCTCGCCCGGCATGATCATCAGGTTGCCCGCATGCAGATCGGCATGGAAGAACCCGTCGTCGTAGAGCATCCGGATGATGGACGCCGCCCCCAGGTCGATGACCCGCTGCCGCTCCTCTTCGCTCAATGCAAGCGAGGCCGCAGAGCCCGGACGAATGCCTTCCAGAAACTCCATCGTCAGGACGTCATCCGAGCTCAGACTCCGGTAGATATCGGGAAACACGATGCCCGGCATGTCCTGGAAGTTCGCCGCGAAGACCTCCGCATTATCCGCCTCGTAGGTGTAGTCGACCTCGCGCCGGGTATAGGAGCTAAACTCCTCGATAATCTGCGAGGGTTGGTACCGCGGCAGGATCCACTGCAGGAAGACGCCGAAAAACTCGAGCAGCTTCAGGTCGGACGTGATGACGTCGCGGATGCCGGGCTTGATCACCTTCACCACCACCTCGTCGCCGCCTCGCGTCACCGCGCGGTGCGCCTGAGCGATGGACGCCGACCCGATCGGTTCGGGGTCGATAGACTCGAAAAGCAGATCGACCGGCGTCTCGAGGTCCCGCTCGATGATGGCCTGCACCTGCTCGAAAGGAATCGCAGGCAGGTGATCCATCAGGCTCTCCAGCTCCCGCGTAATCGCGTCGGGAAGCAGATCCTCACGGATCGCCATGATCTGCCCGAGCTTGGTAAACGTCGGGCCGAGAATCTCCAGCCGCCGCCGTAGTTGCACTGGAAACGGTTTGTCGCGCAGGTCGCGCTTCACGAGCGGGCGCAGCAGAAATGCCAGCAGACGCCGTCCGGGCGAGCGCAACCGCTTCTTCTGCCGATCCGGAAGCGACCGGACGTACGCCAAATGCCCGCCCATGAGCAGGCCCGCCACGTGGCGATAGACCGTAAAAAATCGCCGGATCGCCCCACGATAGGGCGCTAACGGGTCGAAGTCGGCAAGCGGTGACTTCTTTTTGGATGACGATCGCGGCTCATGCTCGACCGGCAGCGTATCAGATGTCTCCCCCACGCCGTCACCCGAAATCGGCTCTCGAAGGGCCGGCGGGATTCCCTCTTCGGATGTCGACTCTCCAGACGCATCCCCGTTTGGCGGGGACGCCTGCGACGTCGATCGAGATGTAGAGTGGGCGTCGGCCATCCGAAGTTCGACAGGGAAAAGGAAAAGCGCCGGAAGCAATCCTACCGGGACCGTCGGTTCATTCTCAACCGCCAATCTCCTTTGTTGGTTCTTCGTCGGTAAGAAGCGGAGTGGACCGTCAGAATGCAAATCCACGCTATTTAGAGGATACGACACCGCCCGTGGTTAACACCGTTAATTTTTTCAGGGAAATGTCTTGCACCGGCGCCCGGAAGCGCTTACTTTAACGATCCCTTCGAATCATTGCCTCTCTCCGTACGCCGTCGACCCATGATCTTCCTGACTGGCTTCCCCGGCTTCCTGGGCACCCGCTTCGTTCGAGCATTGGCCGAACAACACCCAGAGAGCTCGTTTCTCCTCCTAATCCAGCCCAAGTTCGACGCGCAGGCCCGAGGCGTACTGCAAGACCTCGGCCTCACGGACCGGGCCGAACTTGTCCATGGTGATATCACCGAACCGGATCTCGGCCTCGGCACCCGGCACGACGAGCTGGCCGAACAGGTGACCCGGGCCTTCCACCTGGCTGCGGTCTACGATCTATCGATTCCCCGTGAGATTGGCTGGAAAGTAAACGTGGACGGCACGCGGCATGTCGTCGATTTCCTCGAGCAGGCCCCTGACCTCGAGGTGTTTGGCTACATCAGCACGGCCTACGTGTCGGGCAAGCGCACAGGCGTTGTTCGCGAGGACGAACTGGTGCACGACACGGGCTTCAAAAATTTCTACGAGGAGACGAAGTACCACGCCGAGGTCATCGTGCAGGGTCGAATGGACGCGGTACCAACGATCATATTCCGCCCGGCCGTCGTCGTCGGCGACTCGGAGACCGGAGAAACGGCCAAGTTCGACGGCCCCTACTTTATCCTGAAGGCGCTCCAGAAGCTTCCGCCCGTGACGCTGATGACGCGCATCGGAAGTGGCACGCGCGAGGTCAACCTGGTACCGGTGGACTATGTCATCGATGCCATGACCTACCTCCAGAATCAGGAGGAGAACATCGGCAAGACGTTCCACCTCACGGACCCGAACCCGCTGACGACGCAGGGCGTGATGGAGACATTTACGGAGCTCCTCGACATGAAGGTCGCATACGTGCCCATCCCGCCAGCCGTCGCACGCGCCCTGATGAGCACCGGCGTCGGACGCTTTCTTGGCATCTCCCCGGAGCTAATCGACTACTTCGACCACCCCGTTCACTACGATACGTCAGACGTGGAAAACGCACTCAAGGGAAGCGGAATTCGCTGCCCGCGGCTCCCGGAGTACGCCCCCAACATGGTCGACTTTATGCAAAAGCACGCCGAGCTCCGCAGCGATGCAATGTATTAGTGGGGTTTGGGGTGTGGGGTTTGGGGTGTGGGGTTTGGGGTGTGGGAAAGGGGGAGCGGGAGTGTGGGTGTGCTTTCGGGCTCAGATTGTGGCCCTTGCGGAGAGCGGCCGCTCCATTGCCGACCTCGCCCGTGAGTTTGAACCCTCGCGCTGGACGATCAACCACTGGGTCAAGCAGGCCCGGGTGGACGCGGAGGGGCCAACGCCAAGCGGCCCCATGACCACCGATGAACGAGCGGAGCTCCGGCGCCTGCGCCGCGAGAACCAGACGCTCAAGACAGAGCGAGAGATCCTGGCAAAGGCCACGGCGTTATGGCGATGACGCATCGCCTGTCGCGAGGGAGACCCGGCACGTGCCGGATCGGTCTTCCGATTCATAGCCGCGCACTAGCCCACGTTTCCTGTGGCGACGATGTGCCGCGTGCTCGGCCTCAGCCGAAGCGGCTTCTACGCGCGGCGCCATCGGTCGACTTCGAGACACGCTCGAACAGATGCCACCCTTACCACGCGGATCCCTAGTCGAAACCGGCATCTGAGCTGCGCTAGGCGGTGACGTCTGAAGCCATACCTGGCAGACAATCCCGGTTCAGTCTAACGATCAATCTGCCTGCCGCAGATGCCTGTCGTACACGGTGGAGGCCGAAGCCAGACGTGGGCTTCTCAGCACTGCATGGACGCAGGCATCGACGTATGGCTATTGCCAGAACGGTGCTCCGCGTGAACGACGGAGACAGCCTCAAGAAGCGCAGGGCGCCCCTCACCCATTCTCCCAACTCCTTTCCCCCTCTCTCCCATTCCCCCTCTCTCCCATTCACCCTTTCCCCCATTCACCCTCTCCCCCTCTCACACTTCCCTCATCCCTCACACCTCACATCTCAAACCCCACCCCCCACAAACCTACCAGTTTGAGGTTGCGGCGCTGAAGACGTCATCGGCGATTTGCTCCAGAGCGTCACGGGCTGCCGCCTCCTCGCCGTCCACGCCCTGGGTCACCGGATCGTAGTTGGAGGAGGCGCTGAACTCGCGCTCGATCATCGCTTCCGGCGGCTGCTTCGTCTGATCCATGTACTGCACCGACACGCGAATTCGGACCTGGTTGGCGTTGGCGCGGTCGTCGTCGCCAACCGTCGTCGGCTCGCTGCTATATCCAGTGATGGTCGCACTCAAGAGCGCATCAGCATCCGCCTCGTTGTTCGTCAAGCGCAGGCGCGTGCGATTCACGAAGCGATCGGTAAAGAACCGGGTCAGCTCACGATCCAGCGTCGTCACCGGACTGATGCTGTTGTCCTGCACCAGCGGCACGGCGATCGTATTGAGGTTCGACGGGATGCTGCCGGCCTGAAAGCCGTAAAAGCTGCACCCGGACATCCAGAGAACGGAAGTTAGAAGGACCGCCAACAGAAACGTCGGTCGGCGGTAATTGAACACGCGAGACACAGGTACGATTCGGGGACTCATGGGGGAATTCAGGGCGACCGGTCATGTGAACGCCCGGCTCAAACGAAGGTACGGATCCGAGTAAGGAAACGCAGGCGGAGGATCATTTCGCATACCACACTTCGCATTTCGAATTCCGCATTTCGACCTTCGCACTTCGACCTTCGCACTTCGACCTTCGCACTTCGACCTTCGCACTTCGACCTTCGCACTTCGACCTTCGCACTTCGACCTTCGCACTTCGACCTTCGCACTTCGACTATAGTATTTCCCTGCACATTTCGCACTTCCAACTTAGCACTTCGAACTTAGCACTTCGAACTCATCTAGAGGTCTTCGTCGATGTCCTTCAGCTTGCGGTAGAGCGTTCGCTCACTGATTCCGAGAGCACGTGAGGTCTTGCGCCGATTGCCGTCGAAGCGCTTTAAGGCTTGCGTGATGAGATCGCGCTCCGCCTGCTCCAGGGTCGGAATATCCTCAGGCTCCACGCTTCTCTCTTCCGCAGGCTCGCCCGATCCATTCGTCTCCGTTTCCCGGCGCCCGATGGTTTCCCCCGACCGATCTGGCTCTCCTCTCGGGCTATCGTCCACCTCGTAGGCAACATCCTTGATCCGCGACTCGGTGTCACTCGAGAAGCCTCCGGTCCCTGCGCCGCTGGTCGCGTCTCGATCCGTGATGTTGGAATCGCGGACGACCACGAAGTCGTCATACGCCCCGGGAAAGTCGCTCCGCTCCACCACATCGCGCGGGACGACGACGCCGATGTTCGAGACCAGCGTCCGGATTTGGTCCTTCATCTCGCTCATCTCCATGCGCATCTCAAGGATGGCGCGGTAGAGCAGCTCTCGCTCGCGGATGTCCGAGCCGCCGCCCTGCGAGGCCTGCCCCCGCTGCTGCCCACCACCGGAACGGTCCCGTTCGGGCTCGACGCGCATGAGACTGGTTGATGACGCCCCCATGCCCGTTCCACGAAACTCGTCCAGATCCCGCAACAGCGGACGAATGTCCTCGATCGTGACCTCGTCGTTTCGGAGCAGCACGACAACCTGCTCGGCGACGTTACGCAGCTCGCGGACGTTACCCGGCCAGTCGTAATCGACCAGCAGATCCTTGGCGTCGTCCGTCAGCTTCTTCATCGGCGAGTTGTACTCCGTGGCAAATCGGTGGAGGAAGGTTTCGAAAATGGGCATGACATCCTCCTTCCGGTCGCGGAGGGGCGGGATGTCGATCAGAACGGTGCTCAGACGGTAGTAGAGATCCTTTCGAAAGCGTCCCTGCTTCACCTCCTGCATCAGGTTCTTGTTGGTCGCCGCCACCACTCGCACGTCCGACTGAATCTGCTGTGATGACCCCACGCGGCTGAACTTGCCGGTTTCCAGCACGCGCAGCAGACGCACCTGCGCCTCCTGCGGCATTTCGCCGATCTCGTCCAGAAAAATGGTCGACCCGTCGGCCTCCTCGAAGTAGCCAACCCGCTTTTGAACCGCACCAGTGTACGCTCCTTTTTCCGCGCCGAACAGCTCGCTCTCGATCAGCCCCTCAGGGATCGCCCCACAGTTCACGACGACCATGGGCTCGTGCCGCCGCATGCTGAGTTCGTGGAGCACATCGGCGATCAGCTCTTTCCCGACCCCGCTTTCACCCTGGAGTAAGACCGTGATCTCCGTTTTCGCCACCTGGCGAGCCCGATCGATCACATTTTTGATGGCGTCGGACGTGCCGACAATGCCAAATCGTTCCTGAATTGAGTCGCGGTCCATAACGGAGAGATCCATTCGCGTACTTCATCGATGCGCGACGGGCGATCGGGTCACGCCAACAGCGTGCCCTGCCACAATGTCACGGGCCATATGACACCCAAAGTCCCCGGTCAAGATCCCGACCCACACGCCTGTGCGTTGACGATGCCGTGAATGAACAGGCGAAGCCTGGTCAATGAACGGGCGAAGCCTGGTTGTTGCATCTCAGATCGTCTTGAACCCTCAGCCAGAACCGTCAAGCACATCGCGAAAGAGCCGGTTCAGCGGTTCGATTCCCGCCCGGGACGACCGACCCGCAAAATCGGTGTTTTGGAGTCGCTCAAGCTCACTGAACGCGAAATCCTGAAGTTCGGGAATTGGCGCAGCCGATGCCATCTCACCCGCTGCACGCTTCTCTTCCAGCAGGTCGTCGATCGCATGGCGAAGATCTTCATCCTCCACGCACGCGTCCACAAGGCGAGCAAACTCGACCGGCACGGGCCCACGGTCCGCCCCGATCCAGCGGATGGCGAGGAGCGGTCGCAGAACGTAGAGGTACTTTTTGAGGGGCACGGTGTCCGCATCGCGAAGATACCGATCCACGTTCGTCCGGGCCATGCTAAGATAATGGTACCCGGCAGCCTTCGGGCGATAGTACTCCAGGAGCAGATCGCGCCACCGCGTCATCACGGCGGCGTCTTCTCGGTATACGAGAGGAGACTGAAGCCACTCGATCAGCGATGGGTTGCTCTTCCGGAAGAGCCGCAGCGCCTTGCGCAGATCCCAGGCGTGGATATCGATCTCCCCAACCGACGCGTCCTCAATCTCCGGGTCGATCGCATCGTCGCGACGCTCCAGGTCGATCGACAGATACCAGTCGCGGGGGTGAACGTAGACGACGCGAACATCGTAATCGGAATCCGGCGAAGCGAAGCCCCACGCCCGACTCCCCGACTCACACGCATACAGCACCCGCACATCGTGACGGGACTCGAACCTGTCCAGGCGCCCTTTCACTTCGGCACGGACGGAATCTGAGAGAGACGGCACGGATGTGACCATATGAAGTGAGCGGAGACGGAACGAGCCGAGCGAGAAGTGCCCGTTTACATCGGGCCCGTGTCTTCACCACGCTTCCCGTGGAATACGCTGCGCTGCTCCAGAATTCGGCGACTCACCTCCACATCGTCGGCATACTTCTCACCAGCCGCTCGCATGGACTCGGCCTGGTTGTCGAAATAGGACTGTAGCGCATCACGATCGCGCACCTGATACTGGATCGTCCAGCGGCGCGTACCCTGCACATCGTCGCCGTCCGGAATCGTGGACGCGTCGTCGCTCCGCTCATACCAGGCCGCCGCCTCGAAGCCATCAATCTCGAGCATCTCCCGCACGTGCTCGCGTAGCCATGCAGCGTACTCGTTGATCACATCGGACGTCACGGTCAGATTGACTTCGTAGAAAAACATGTAGCAGTCCCTGGTCTGTGGAAAAGTGCGTTCACGTCTGCAATGGAAGCCTCACTCGGTAGATCCGTACGAAGCGACTTCCGCGGAGATCGTCATTCAGAGTTTGCGTTCCCCAACCTTCTCTCGCTTCTGACCTCCTCCACGATGAGCATTACCGAGCGATCCTCACGCACGTATCGCTTATTCCGACCGCTCACTGAGTACGCGCGCTGGGCTTGTGAACGAGATGCCGAGTGACGACTGCGAACTAATCATGATGGACTCAACGATGGGCGCATGAACCGGCTGAGGTGCACTCCAGTCGATGATGAAGTTGGCGCCGAGGCCTCCCGCGGCATCGGTTTCTTCGATTACCACGGAGGTCGACGCGAGCGGGTCGAGGCGGCGAGGCCCGTCGAGGTAGCGCCGAACGAATTGCCCACTGTTGTCGATGTATTCGATCTTTGAGAGGACGATCGCCCGATCCGGGTCGGTGTTGCGAATGCTCACGGTCGCCGCAAGGTTAATCGTGCGATCCTGGTTCTTGAAATGGATGTGCGAGTAGATCGGCACGTAGAGCGTCTGCCCCCGCGACATGTTCACCTCCGTTAGAGCAACCGCTGTATCGGGAGGAGCAGCCGGCTCGAGTTGCGACGCTGGCGTTTCACCGGCAAATGAATCAGGGGTAGGCTCGTCGGGCTGAGCACATCCGGCAAACCCAATGAAGGCAAGACAGAGAATGACTCCAAGCGGGCAGAACGCCATGTTCGTTCGGCGTGTCTTGCAGAAACCGATTGCTGCAGACGCAAACCGGGGTGCCATCATGAGACGCGTACGTTTTGCGAAGAAAAGTGCGCCCAAGGAGAAGCGCGACAAGTAAGAGGTACCATTCGGATGATTCGACCCTGTTCCGATTTCAGAACGCTAATGCATCACGTAACGGTACAGTTGTCTCTTTTCAACGGCCCCGATCCTTTTCAACTAATACGTGTTGCAACACGAGACAGGCAACAATCCGGATGAGCATTGGTGATACCGCTATGAGCACCGCGTCAACGCGCCCCACTCTTCGAATCCGCCGCAGCGAAGATCGTGGTTTCGAGGACTTCGGCTGGACGGACAACTGGATGACGTTCTCCTTCGCGAACTACAACGATCCCGACTGGATGCGCTTCGGGCCGCTTCGCGTCATGGTGGAGAACCACATCCAGCCGCATGAGGGATTCAGTGCACACCCACACCGCGACGTGGAGATCGTCACGTACGTCTCCTCCGGCGTCCTCACGCACGAGGACAACTTCGGGCACAAAGCCGAGATCACCGCCGGTGGAATGCAGCGCATCAGTGCGGGCAGCCGCGGAATGATCCACTCGGAGGAGAATCGCCACGACAACGTTGAGCACAACTACCAGATGTGGCTCATCCCCGATCGGACAGGCACCGAGTTCGACTTCGGACAAAAGACATTTTCCACGGACGAGCGGCAAGGACAATTCCGACTGTACATTTCGCCCGACGGACGCGACGACAGTCTGCCCGTCAATACCGACGCCTTCATCTACGCCGGCCTCTTTTCCGAGGGCGACGCGGTCACGCACCAGCTCAATGCCGGACGCGGCGTGTGGATTCAAGTAGTCGACGGCGAGCTCTCCTTGGTTGGAAAAACGCTGCACACGGGCGACGGCGTCGGCGTAACAGATGCCGACGGCCCGATCGACATCACGTTCGGTGCCGACAGCGAGGTCCTGCTATTCGACGTGCGCATGGACGTCCCGCGGATCTGGCAGTAGAACGTGCACCTCAAGATTATGCCGGCATTTGCGAAGCCTTCGGCTCGATCATGACCTCGTCCAGCGATCGCCGCGGCGTATGGGACCGCTCGGGCTCGCCGTATCCGAGGCGGAACGTGATCTGCGGGTGCATCGCCGGGTCGGGGAGGAGCAACCGCAGGTCATTCTTCAGCACCGGAATCTGCAGCAGCTGGTTCATGGGCTGAAGCTGCAGTCCCCGGAGTGTGGCCGCAAGCCAGATGCGCTCAAGCGCCTGCCCGGCGCGGACCTGTGCTTTCGGCGTGTCGGCATGCGTAGCAAGAGCGGCGAGTACCGGCGCCGAATCCAGTCGCTCGCGATCCTTCGCCGTGGTGGAGTCGCTGAGGTCGAGATAGGTCACGGCTAGCTGCCCGATCTTGGACATCAGCCACGGCGTGCCGAAGGCGCCCTCGCCGATGCACTCGGCTAACTCCTCACGCCATTCTCGATCCACAAACTGCATGGCGTTGGCCCGCGCCATCATCGCGTAGACGCTCGCCCGAATGCTCTCATCGTCGGTCATCCACAGGCGCATGTCGTCGCCGGCGTACCACTCGAGTGTGGACAAGACCCCGTCTGGCACCGGACGGTCTTCGTACGGCTCATGGTTGGTGTGCCGATCCACGATAGCGGGAAACAGCTCGGCACGATCCACATCGGCAGAGCCATCGGCATCCACGTGCAACGTCGCGACGCGGATCAGATCTTCTCCCGTCGTAGACGCATGCGACGACAGATCGGGCGCCCAGTGGACGGTCACCTCGAAGTCCAGATAGGCGGCAGCGACAAGAATATTCTCGATCGCACAGCCGATGCTTACGAACAGCTCGCGGCGATCGGGGTCCGCGTAACGTAGCCAGCGCGACGGGTCGGCGAAAACGTGAATGCGGGACCCGTCCACGGCAAACTGCCAGGGCTGCGTGTTGTGGCTGGAGGGCGCGAGAATGGCCCAGTTCAACAGGAAGCGGGTCTGGACGGCGATGGGCTCGGTCGCGGGAAAATCATACTCCGAGACGGCCCAGGGGTCGGCGGGGGCAAGCGTGGATACGGTCATGGCAACGGGGCGGCGGTCCAATGGCTGCAGCGGGCCGGGTCGCATGCTGCGTCCCAGCGTTGGACATTAAGATCGCCGTATCTCCCCGGACGTGTTCACCGGACGCCCCGTACAGGGATGTCGGGGAACGCCGCGTTCTCGCGTAGGCTTCTCCCCCGCATTCTAGCTGCTCTACGCCACGATCGTATCCGTTTCAGCCGCCTCGGCGAGTGTCGTCGTCTCCAGCGCTGTGCCGAGAAGGGTCGAGGATGTGCAGTCGTCGATGCGGACGCGAACATACTGTCCTTTCTCGTAGTCCTCTCGGGGGAAGACCACACCCTTGTTCGTGTCCGTGCGGCCGAAGAACTCCTCGTCGCTCTTCTTGCTCGGCCCCTCGATCAGCACCGTGTGGACTTTCCCGATTTCCTGCTTGTTGCTCTCCGCCGCGTGCTGACGCTGCAGCGTGATGATTTCCTCCAGGCGCCGCTGCTTCACCTCCTCCGGCACGTCGTCCTCGTACTTCCGGTGCGCGTAGGTCTGCGGCCGCTCGCTGTACTTGAACGTGAAGGCGTGGTCGTAGCGCACCTCCTCCATCAGCGTCAGCGTGTCGCGGTGCTGATCCTCCGTCTCACCGCAGAACCCGGCGATGATGTCGGACGAAAAGGAGATGCCGGGGCAGATGCTGCGTGCGCGGTCGATCAGATCGAGGTACTCCTCGCGGGTGTACGTCCGACGCATCCGATCGAGCACCTCCGTGTTGCCGTGCTGCACCGGAAGGTGGATATAGTTGCAGACGTTCGGCCGGTCGCGGTGCACGCGAAGCAGATCGTCTGAGCAGTCCTTCGGGTGGCTGGTGGAGTAGCGAACGCGAAGCTCGGGAGAGACGCGACTCACGCGGTCGAGCAGCTCGGCAAAACTCACGTCCGTGCCGTCATCGTCCGTGTAGTGATACGAGTTCACGTTTTGCCCGAGGACGGTCACCTCCTTGTAGCCCTCGTCGACGAGCTGCTGCACTTCGCGCAAGATGCTCGACACCGGGCGGCTCCGCTCGCGACCGCGGGTAAACGGCACGACGCAGAAGGAGCACATGTTGTCGCACCCGCGCATAATCGTGACGAAGGCGCTGAGGCCGTTGCTGTCGTAACGCACGGGGGCGAGGTCCGCATACGTCTCCTCCTTCGAAAGCTGCACGTTCACGGCCGCCTGCCCACTCTCGTCCGCCTCATTAAGAAGACGCGGCAGGTCCCGGTAGGCGTCCGGGCCGACGACGAGGTCCACGAGCTTCTCCTGCTCCAGCAGTTTTTCCCGCAGTCGTTCGGCCATGCAGCCCAGCACACCGAGCGTCAGGTCGCGCCCACGGTCCCGCTTGTCGGCCCGCAGCATGCTTAGGCGCTTTCGCACCTTTTGCTCGGCGTTTTCCCGAATCGCACAGGTGTTAATCAAAACGACATCCGCCTCACTCTCCTCCGTCGTCAAGCCATATCCGTTTTCTCGGAGCACCGACGCGACGATCTCGGAATCCGACACGTTCATCTGGCACCCATATGTCTCAATAAAGACGGACCGGGCGCCGTCGATTTCCTGATAGCCAGACTTCGGTCGATCGAGCTCCTCGGGGTCGACCCCCTTCTCCTTGGCTCGCTCGCGCTTCAGGTCATTGTCGAGGATCTGAATGTCAGAAATGGGCTGCATGACGCGGTACGGCTAGGTGTGGTAGATCGAGACGCAGGTCCAGCGCCAGTGATTTCCCTCTCCCGTGGGGACGAGGGCGCCAGATACGTCTTCACGTGCAACCAAAGACAACGTTTGCATACGGGTTGGGTTCGCGTCTCCCTCGAATTATCGCACCTCCTGTGTTTATCGTGCGAGCTCCCGCAGGGATTTCCCCCACACAGCCGGTCAGGATGTCCGGTCCCTCAGCATATGGTTTTCCCGACTCGCGTGTGGTGGGCGCGCTGTCTTGCAGGCCCCCAGAAATGTTGTGTCTTGACGACCGACGTTCTCGCAACCCCCGCTGGCTTACGCCTGCAAGACTATGACTCCACCGATTCCCCGATTTCTTGCCGCCACGATAGCGGCCGGCCTCATCATCCTGACCGGATTTGCCGCTCTCAATGCTCCGACCTACGTCTTTCGCGCGGAGCCAAGCGACATGACAATCTCCGGCACCTCGACGCTCCACGACTGGACGTGCGACGTGCAAACGATCGACGGCAGGCTTGAGGCGAGCACCGATACGTCGGGCTCCACTCCCATCCAGGCCCTGACCTCTACTCAGGTAAGCATCCCCGTCGAATCGATCGACTGCGACAAGGACCGGATGAACCGCAACCTCTACGACGCGATGGCGGCGAAGAAGTACCCCACCATCCTGTTCTCGCTGAAAGAAGCGACCGTCTCCCCGCTTCCGGATTCCGCCGAGACGTGGATGAACGTTGACGCCAAAGGAGAACTCATTATCTCCGGTACGCGCAAGACCATCGACCTACCGCTGAAGGCCGAGAAACTCGATGACGGTAGCTTCCGCTTCGTCGGCGAGACGACCTTCAAGATGTCGTCGTACGGCGTCGACCCGCCCAGCGTCATGCTCGGCACCATTAAGACGGGCGACGAAGTCACGATCGCATTCGACCTCGTTGCTGCACCACCAGCCTGAGTTTTCTCTCGCCTCCAGACGAGAGACCCAGACTGTTTTCAACCCCATACGCGCGTACGATCATGTTTCGTCTACGACTACATCCGCTTCTGATACTGCTCCTCGCGGCGACCATGACCTTGGGCGTCTCGCCCCAGGTCACGGCCCAGGAGTCGATCGATCAGAGAACGAGCTTCGAGTTGCTCGAGGAAAGTCGATTCTGGATCCGCGGCTCAACCACGGTAAATAGCTTCACCTGCGAGGTGGAGGCCGTGCGTGGAGACGGCGTCGTACCGCGCGTATCCGCCTCGTCCGTTCCCGTCTCTCTCGACCGAACGGCATCCCTCGATGTGCCCGTCCAGAAATTCGACTGCGGCAATGATCGAATGTCTTCGGACCTGAGGGAGACGCTGAACGCGAGCGACCACCCCCAAATCACCTTCCGCCTCGACAAGGTGGAAGCCATTGAGTCGCCGGCTGAAACCGCCACCGAGTGGTACCGGCTCCAGGTCCTCGGCGCGCTCACGATTTCCGGCACCGAACGCCTCGTGCGCATCTCCGCGTGGGGCCGCCCCGTCAACGACGACGTGTACCGCGTGACCGGCTGCAAGGACCTGAAGATGACGTACTTCGGCATCGAACCGCCGACCAAATTTATGAGCCTCGTGAAGGTAAAGGACCGGATCGTGGTTCACTTCGACCTCCTGGTTGAAACGCCGCGGGAGATGTCTCCCGCACTTGCCTCTCACACTCTGTCTAACCCTCCCCAGTGCCACAATGAGTAACGCAACCACTATACGTTCGAGCGTTTCTCGCTCTTCATCCCGTTCCGCAGCCCTCTCCCTCACCCATATGCGTACCCAACTCGTTGCCCTCGCCAGCATCCTGCTTCTGCTCGTCGCTTTCCCATTCGATGCGGCGGCCCAATACACTGACCTTCAGTACTATCGGCCTCACAGCCAAGCGGGCGTAAACGTCTTCGAACCCACGAAAGCTGACACGTCGACCTACGATGGATTTGAGGTCGACTGGGGAGCTGCGTTCACACAGCAGTTCCAGAGCCTGAGCCACAGTAACGAAGCCGACGCCAACATCGTGGACGGCACGGACGTGAACGCGCTCAGTGACATCGGCGCCGGCTTTAACCTCGCCACGGCCAACCTCTACCTCGGCGCGCAGCTGGCTGATGGTATCCGGGTCAACTTGACCACGTACCTGTCGTCGCGGCACCACCCCGAGGCATGGGTGAAAGGTGGTTACCTGCAGGTTGACAAGCTGCCTATGCTCAACATCTCGGGCCTAAACAACCTGATGGAGTATGTTACATTGAAGGTGGGTCACTTCGAAATAAACTACGGTGACGCCCACTTCCGTCGTACGGACAACGGTAACGCGCTGTACAACCCGTTCGTTGGCAACTACATCCTCGACTCGTTCACGACCGAGATTGGTGGTGAGGTGTATGTACAGAGCAACGGCTTCCTCGCGATGGGTGCCGTTACGGGTGGCGAGATTCGCGGCTCGGTTGAGAACCCGGACGGACGCGCGCCCTCCTTCTACGGTAAACTGGGCGTCGACCGGAACGTCGGCGACGACCTGCGCCTGCGCCTGACGGGGTCGGCCTACACGACCGCGAAGTCGCTCAACAACACGTTGCACTCCGGCGACCGCGCCGGCTCGCGCTACTACTCCGTCATGGGAGGTGGCGACTGGTCCGGACGCCTGTTCGGCGTTGGCTTCCGCGACGAAGTGACGTCCTTCATGGTCAACCCATTCGTTCAGTTCAAGGGCCTGGAGCTCTTCGGAACGCTTGAATTCATCGAAGGCCGCGGCAGCAGTGCGGCACCGAAGCGTAGCGTAAACCAGTACGCGGTCGAAGGTGTCTACCGCTTCCTGGGGGATGACAACCTCTACGTCGGGGCACGCTACAACGTGGTGGACGGCGAAATCGCCTCCGATGCGTTCGACAGCAGCGTGGAGCGCTGGCAGATCGGCGCCGGCTGGTTCGTCACATCCAACGTGCTGGCGAAAGTGGAATACGTGACTCAGTCCTACAGTGACTTCCCGTCCAGCGATATTCGCCACGAAGGCGAGTTCGACGGATTCATGGTGGAAGGCGTCATCATGTTCTAACCCTCACAATTCCTTTGTGAGCATTCCACTGCACATCTGCAGGGAAACATAATGCGAGCGGCCTCGCCCGAATGGGTAAGGCCGCTCGTCTTTTTGAGTGCTCGTGCCGAGTGATGGCGTGCTGCTGATCGAAAGCTACGGCCTAGGATCGCGTGCGACGGGGAGACTCTGATGCAGATCCTTCGGCCTCGGACGGACGGTCCTCGATGGAATCAAGCAATGGCTCCGAAGAGGAAGCTGCTCGGGTAGCGGATTCGTCTTCGGAGTCGCGTTGGGCCGACGCGGCATGACCCTGCGGCTCTGCCTCCTTCTGTCCCGTTTTCGCGGCCTGAAGATGGTACAGTCGCTCGACCGCTTTCTCCAGCCGCTCCCTCGTTAGTTCGATCTCGTTTCGGTGCGACACGAACGTGTAGCTTCCGAGACCAGCGGCAAGAAGCAGCATCACAGCCGGTGCAATCAGGACCAGAGGCTCTCCCACCGTGACGGAGACCACGGTCGTGATGATTGCGATGGTTAGAAAGAGAAGCATCAGGCCCGGCCCCTCCCAGAGCCGCCCCGGCGGCATGGCGTACGACATCTCGACGCGGGTGCCGCTCCCCTCGGGACGCACTTCGACCGTTACCGGTCCCTTCGTCGGTGTACTCATGCTGTCGAAAATTCGAAGCCAGTCTCCGGGCGTCGATCCAGACTGGAGGGCGCGGAGATCAAACCCGAACGATGACGCGAGATGCCATTCCCGAATGGGACCGGCGGTGGTCGTCTTGCCGGCGTTCTGAAAAACAGACTCCAATATCTTCACCATCTCCTCCCAGGTTTCGGCGTCTACTTGACCGGGTAGTACGCGGTCGACCCGGGCCCACGACGACGTCCGATAGAACCGCTCGACGCCACGGGGCTCTCTGACCGTCTGAGCGGCCACCTCTTCCGACGCCAACCCACCCGCTAGATCAGCAGCTGCTGCCTCAATATGGGCCGCCGAGAGGCCGGATTCCTCACCAATCTGCTTCAACTCAGCCAGTGTCAGACCAGACTCGTCGCCCTCGCCGCGTGCCGCCTGTTGCCGCTCCGCCGCACGACGAAAAATGTCCTGGATCTCTTCCGTCGAAAACCGTCGCGAATCATCCATATCAGGAGCGTTCATCGTGTCAAATCTCGTTTCCAACCTTTCCATTTCCAATGACAGCTTCAAAATCTGTTTGATGGAGAGCCTCCGGCGATGCAAAGGTACGGACCTCCCCACGGTCGGTCCTCGCGACACCTGCAACTTTAGGCCTGGTTCACCTCGCGCTGCATGTCTACTACGTCATTGCGAAAGGATAACCCGCGAGCCTCCGATAGACATGAACGTCGGCGTTTATCTTTTCCGCAATCCATCCGCCAAACAGGTTGTTAACACCGACATTATTCTTGGCAACACCAGGTTCGAGTAACCATTCCGGCGGTCCAGGCGTATCGTGGTCCCACTATTCCCACAGTGCTCGATGTGATGATACGACGCTTCCGCGTTCTCACGATCATCTTTTTCGTCGCATGGACCGTCGGTGCCGTCTCGCCGGCTGGTGCTCAGTCCTCCGACGCAGACCGTAAACAATACGCGTTTTCGAATTACGATGTTACGGTCGCCCTGCAGGCGGACGGCTCTCTCGATGTTCGGGAGACCATCCAGCTCGACGTGATCAGCGGCTCGTTCTCGACGATGTACCGCGCGGTAAAGATGAAGCGGCTCGACTCTCTCACCAATGTCTCCGTAACCAGCACGGACGCCGCGGTCGACAGCCTGACAATCACACGGGACGACGGCGACATCATGATCCAATGGGCCTTTCCGGAGCGATCGACACCTGCCTCGTTTGAGATCGCTTACCGAGCTTATGGCGCGTTGCGGTCGAACGACGATACGAATTCGCTCCACTGGACGGTGGTCGGCTCAGAGATCAATGTGCCGGTATCGGACGTGGACGCAACGCTGCGCCTCCCGGCGGAGCTACGTATCCCGCGCGACAGCCTGTCCGTGGACCCAGATCCCGATGACGTTCGCTCGAGCGGGCTCGGAACCGAGATTTCTTTTTCTAGAGAATCGCTGGAGGCGGAGACAAGCTATTCCGTCAAAGCGACCTTCCCGAAGCGGTTCAACGCACCAGAAGCGTTTGATGGGCTCGATGTTCTAAAGGGACTGCTCCTTGCCCTGCTCACGTTCGGGATATTCGCTGGTGCATACATCTCTCGTCAAAAGGAGGAAATCTCGCCGGACGACGTCTTTCCGCGAGAACCGAATGTGCCTCCGTACGAAGCCGCACGCATGTTGAGCAGTAGCCGGGCCCACAGCATGCACAGCTCCATGCTCGTCGACCTTGCTCGACGTGGACACCTGTCGCTGCGTGCCGAATCGAGCGACTCGTGGCTCGAGTCAAAACAGACCATCCATGTAGACGTCCACCGTGACCCTGACGATCTCCAGCCGTTCGAGTCTCGGTTTCTCGACGAGCTCTCGAAGCACGAAACCCTGGAGGACGTGAATCTGCGCATGTCCGACTTCCAAAAAGAGCAGCGGACCGAGATCCGGAAGCGGCTCGTCGAACGAGGCCTGCTCTACGATCGGTCCACGGAGTATGTCCGCTTCACTGCCCTCGCGTGCCTTGCCTGCTTTGCAGCCGTCGGGATCGCCGTGTGGGCGATCGTGCAGAGCGTCCCGGAAGCCGTCTATGTCGTCAGCCCCCTGATTGGGGCCTCGATGGGGAGCCTGTTCTTTATCGGAACGCGCTATGCACCGACAGAACGCGGGAAGCGAAAGCGCGCGGAACTGAAAGCCTTCCTGGCGGAGAAAAAGACGGAAATGGAAGCGCTCGTTGAAGACGATCCCAAACGAGCCGCTGCTCGTTTTCCCGACGATCTGCCGTGGCTACTTTTGTCAGAACGGATTTCGGGGGCCTGGCTTGAGAAACAAGGCCGAGCGATCGAGGAGGCAGGCGTGGAAAATGTCTTGCCCGACTGGCTCCGCGACACCAGCCCCCAGGCAGGCGCGGCGGGATTCGCCTTGTACGTCGCCATCATCGGGACGACGGGTGTTTCCAGCGGATCGACGGCGGGCGTGGCCGGAGCCGCGGGCGCCGGCGCGGGTGGCGCAGGCGGTGGTGGGGCCGGCGCTGCGTGACGAATCGACACCCGCCCATTGCATCGCGTGAGACCCGAGGCGCGATGCACCCGACGTCACGAGGCATCCAGCCACTGCCGCGCCAGGGCCGTCGGGTCGGGGGCATCGTTCCCCGGCTGCAGCGCGCCTACGACGTACTTGCCGATCATGTCGAACTCCAGGTTCACCCCCGTGCCTTCCTCCCACGTCCGCACGTTCGTGTGATCGTACGTATGCGGAATGATCGCCACGGTCAGCTCAGTGCCGTCCAGCCGGGCCACGGTCAGACTGATGCCATCGATTGCGATCGAGCCCACCGGGATCAGGTACGCCGCATACGCCTGCTCGAAACGGATGCTGTAGAGCCAGTTCGTCTCCTCTCGCTCCACCGACGTGACGACGCCCGTCGTGTCGACGTGCCCCTGCACGAAGTGCCCGTCGATGCGGCTATCCGCCTTCATCGCCCGCTCCAGGTTCACCGGGTCACCTTCCTCCAGGTCGCTGAAGGTCGTCTTCCGCAGCGTCTCCTCGATGGTCACGACCGAAAAGGTGGTTTCCGTCGCGTCGACGACCGTCTGGCACGCGCCGTTGATCGATACACTCTCGTCAACGCGAAGCGCCGGCGACATCTCGGCCGCGATCGTGATGCGTTTGCCGGCAGCCTCGCTCCCAAGCGGTTCAATGGTTTTGACCCGCCCGACTTCTTTGATGATGCCCGTAAACATAGAGGTTGGTATTCACCGATGGATGCAGAAGAGAGTGCCGAGCTGAGAAACCCGGGATGTAGGAGTCGGCGCCGGAAGTGTTAGTCGCGGTCCGCTCGTTCGTTTTCCGATTGCCGGTTCGATCCGACCGAGCGCCGGTACCCGCGTAGCAACATGTCGTTGCCCACCGCCTCCCAGCAAACGTCGTCGAACGTCAGCGCGTCCCGCATTTCCTTCGTGCCCAGATCTCCCGTCGTCGGCATTCCTCGGCCGCTCACTTTGGGCGCGATGAAGCAGAAGTAGCGGTCTACGAGATCCTGCTGAAAAAGGGCCGTCGCGAGACCGGGTCCGGCTTCGACGAGCAAAGACTGCACGGGACGAGGACCATCGATGGCGCCATTTCCACGGGCCGGCCCGTCCTGGCCCAGCGTCTCGAGGAGTTCGCGAAGGTTGAGGTGACCGGTCTCCGTTTCCGCGACCCGCAAGACGCGTCCGCCGCGCTCGTCGAAACCACCGGCATATGGGAGCTGCGTATCCGTCGCCGTGACGACAATGGTCTGTGCGACGTGATCGTCTGTGAATAGGCGAAGATCGGCAGGCAGCCTGCCATGACGATCCAGAACGAGTCGCATTGGCTGCCGCCCTTTCACGTGGCGCACGGTGAGCCGGGGATCGTCGGCTTCCGCTGTACCGGCTCCAACCAGAACACCGTCGACCTCCGACCGCCAGCGATGAACAAGCGTCCGAGACGATTTGCCTGAAATCCACCGGCTGTCGCCAGACGCCGTCGCCACGCGTCCGTCCACGGTCTGCGCTACTTTCAGCGTGACGAGCGGCCGACCGGTACACACGTGGTGGAAAAAGGCCTCGTTGAGCCGCGCACATTCGTTTTCGAGAACGCCAAGTTCAACATCAACCCCGTGCTCGCGCAACCGTCGGATGCCGCGACCCTTCACGGCTGGAAACGGGTCGATCGTTCCGACGACGAGCCGCGGGATACCGGCCTCTAGCACGAGATCCGTGCACGGCGGGGTCTTGCCGTGATGCGAACACGGCTCGAGGTTGACGTACAGGGTTGCATCGCGCAATGCATCAGCGCCATGCGCATCGAGAGCGGCCCGCACAGCGTTGGCCTCGGCATGCGGGCCGCCGTAGGTCTCGTGCCAGCCCTCGGCGAGCAACGACCCGTCCGGCCCAACGATGACCGCCCCGACGAGCGGATTTGGACTCACCGACCCGGCACCGCGCCGGGCACGGTCCAGGCAGCGCTGCATCCAGTGCTCATGCGCCTCGTCGCCGCGCGGCGTCACACTTCCTCGATGTAATCCGGGAGCGATGGCTCCTTCAGCTGCCATGTTTCGAAGTAGAACTTACTTTCAGATCGGGCTTTCTGGTACGGCAAAACAAACCGCCGGAGATTCGGTGCGGGATGCGCGCGGAACGCGGCCACGAGCCAATCCCGCATCGGGCGGTCGGCAAAGAAACTCCAGTCGAAGCCGTCGTGGGCCCGCTCCGGAAAAAAGGCGATGGCTCCCTCGTCCAGGATATCGCGGAGTGGCTGCAGAGAGCGGCGGCGTCCCGTACCTGCCACAGCGGCGGCACGTTCCGGATCAATCTCTGCGACAGCCGTGATCAGAGCCGCGACCTCGCCCGGTGCAGCGAGCACACCTGCAGCATCGGCGATTTCGATCGACTGCGTCTGTCCCGCCCCTCCGACCGAGATCCAGAACGATTCACCCAGTGCATCGAGGAGCGGCGCAACGAAAACGCTTGCATCCGGAAGAGCCGTTAGCCCGACGATGTCCGTATCGGGATCCGGTGCTCCCTGCGTGCGCGTTCCCGCCAGGTAACCGCGATAATAGTCGTCCGTCTGCAGTAATTGCTCGATCGGCATTGACGGCCCTGACGTTCCGGGGCCATGATCGGGCCGACCGGCTCGCCGCCGGGCATCCGGATCGGTATCCGGCGTGACGGGCTCCAGCAGCGCCGGCTCTTCGTAAAAATATTTGAGGATGTCGGGCGATTGAGCCACAGTCGGAAGGCAGAAGGATGGCGTCAGCTACATTCGAGTATTGACTTATATCGACTCTCTACCAAAAGGATGCCGTGCCCGTGCGAGGAAGAGACGAAACGAACACGACCGTTCCGATTCTTTCGTTCGCCAACACGTGCGGATCGACTTATTCCCACATGCCCCGCCGTCCCATCTTCAATTGAGTGCACGAAATCCAGACCTACAGCCCCACGATATTCCATCTGATACGCGAAAGGATCAATCGCCATCAGCGGTAGCCGTCCCGCATACTACGCTTTGGTACTCCGTTGGGTGAGTAATTTCAGTCAGTCCTTTGAGCGTTTTGCCCAACCCAACGCTCCATAAATACCGCAACGCAAGAATCTGCAGGATCAGGATGCAGACGCCAGTTCCGTTCTAACTCAGTACCGGATTCGCTGTACTATTCATAGGAGTGGTTCCGCTCGATTACTTTTCCGCGTCTGTCCATCATTTGCAGCGGCACATTCCGATGAATAACGACCGTCTTCCACATGTGAGCATTGGGCTCCCTGTTTTTAACGGAGGTGCATTTATTGAATCTGCGATCGAATCCGTTCTGAATCAGACGTTTGATGACTTTGAGCTAATTATTTCGGACAACGCGTCCACCGACGATACGGAGTCTATCTGTCGCCGCTACAGCCGCCAGAACGCACGCATAATCTACATCCGAAATGATCAAAATACGGGGGCTGCCTCAAACTTTAATCAGACACTCTGGCGTGCAAAGGGAAAATATTTTAAGTGGATAGCCCATGATGACGTCATCGAACCGACATATTTGGAGCGATGCGTTGAGGTATTAGATACCACTCCGAATGCGATAATCTGTACGTCTCATACGGTTGAAGTCAACGACGATGGCCAGACGGAAATGCATCGCCTGCCGTCGCTCCTTAGCCATTCGAGGCCACATACCAGGCTCTATGGACACCTTTGTATAGCTAAACATCGGTGCTACCAGGTATTCGGCCTGATGCGTCGCCGCGTGCTAGCGGACGCGGGGGGGATACCCGGATATGTCGAGTCCGACCAGGTACTGCTCGCGAAACTCAATCTTGCAGGTCGGACGGAAATTATTGATGCTCCGCTTTTTCGGGCCAGGGATCATGCTAATCGTTCGATCTACATTCCGATTCAAGAGCGTGCACCCTGGTTCAATCCAGACCTTTCTCAACGCCGGGTCTCACCTAAATGGAGACTCTTTGGTGAGTACATCAAAGCCGTAGTGCAAGCTGGTTATCCGCAACAAGAGACAGCGCGCTGTCTGCTCGTCGTCGGAATTTGGGCAACGCTTCGCTACCCTACGTTAAAACGAGAATTCCTATCTCTATGGAGTCATTATTTCGGACGCGAGATGATCGATCGGGTCCGTCAACCCAAGCAACGGTCCGCTCAGGAGCCAGAACGCGGTTCGAATTCAGACTCACGCAGAGAACCGCTTAATATTCACGCCTCCGATGGCGGCAGCCTATCACACCTTCAAACGGTGATGACCGCGCACAGGGCAAACGATGAGCGTTCGAAGCAACCGTCATCCGACTGAATGTATCCTTGCGCAACGAGCCGTCACGACCTCAATCGGGAAGCAAAAAATGAACGTCGTCAACATCCACATCTGCGGTGAACCCGATCAAACCATCATCGCTCACTATCTACTTCTAGGGCAAAATGAAGATCGCTTTTGTCTCACAACCATGGGATGTCGTTCGTCCTGACGATGCTTCCGGCTCGCTTCAAGTCTGGACAAAAGAGATCAAGAACCGGATTTCGACAACCGCTCCCATCCTAATATATTCTCCGAACTGGACGAGTCGACAGGTCGAAACAATATCGGAGGGGAATGTCACGTACGTTTACGTTCCCATGCGCGGAGAGGCGTGGACGAAAACACTGGGGCGTGCTTCAGGACATGCCTTGAAGTGGATAGGACGTCAGAACGAGCGATTCCCTCCGTTCGCACACACGTTGCAGTATCTCGGCTATAGTTCTGGAGTTGGCTGGGATCTTCGGCGGCGAGGCTGTGACCTCGTTCATGTTCACAATTTCTCGCAGTTTCTGCCGATCGTCCGGCGATTCAACCCTGATATCAAAACCGTCTTACACATGCACTGTGAGTGGCTCTCACAGTTAGAACCTGGGATTGTCGCGAGGCGGCTCGCCCACACGGACCTCGTCGTCGGATGTAGTCATCATGTCACCAAAGCCATTCGAAAAGCCCATCCGACGTATGCTGGACAGACAGCGACCGTTTATAACGGGGTCGACACGGCGGATTTTCCTTGCCGTCCCCGGAGGTCGACACGAACTGATGACGCGTCCTTCCGAATCCTCTTCGTGAGTCGAATATCACCGGAGAAAGGAGTTCACGATCTCCTAACGGCGTTTTCTCATCTGAAGGCTGTGATTCCGAATTCACAACTCACACTCGTTGGAGCCTTTGGATCGGCTCCGTACATGTATATCGTCGGATTGAGTCAGGACCCGCTCGTTTCGAAACTCAAGCAGTTCTATTCAGCCAGCGCTAATTCAAACGACGCGTATAGAACATACATAGAGCGCATGGTCCATGATCACGATCTGTCAGGCATCACATTTACAGGTCGTCTCTCGCACCGAGAAGTCCGTTCATTTTATCACGGAGCCGATGTTCTTGTCGCCCCCTCATTGAGCGAAGCCTTCGGCATGTCTATCGTTGAGGGTATGGCGTCAGGAGTACCCGTGGTAGCTACACGTACCGGGGGAATTCCAGAAATCGTCGTTGATCAGATCACCGGACTACTCGTCCCGCCCGGATGTCCCGACGCCCTGGCAGATGCTATACTGCAGTTGTACCATGCCCCCGAACGTCGTGAGCGAATGGGACAGGCGGGCCGAGCACGCGCCGAGACGTTGTTTGGTTGGTCAAACGCTGTTGACCAACTGCTCTCGGCGTATTCAGCCATTCCGAACATGCCCCAGCCCGTCACGACTCACCGGTCGTATTGAACGCAGCGTGTTGCGCGCAAACTACAGAGCGACGATGCCGACATCTGCTGGCTAAGCGTCCGGAAACAGGTCTCATCCCGCAGATGGGGATATCGCTTTATCTGCCAGTCCCTTGGCAGATGTTCTTTGTCGACAGCATTGGTTGACATCGACTCCTTCGCGTGCCTGGCGAACCAAAATGTGCGATCCGGCATTTGCGTCATGTTCCATGCATTGACCTGATCTCACTCTTCTATGCGCTCCGTTCTCGTCACCATCTGGGTATGGACTGCGATCGTAACCCTGATGATCGCGTGGCTCCCCATCATGGCATTCATGCGGCTGATTGACCGCGACCCGGCCCGCTACCGTACCGGCCTGATGCTGCGCCGCCTCGGTCGCGCCATGACATACGTGAACCCCTTCTGGGACGTTGAGGTGGACGGCGCCTTTCCATCGAATCCGCGCAACCCGTACGTCTGCGTCAGCAACCACCTGTCCCAGGCCGATCCACCCATCATTGCGCGTGTCCCATGGGAAATGAAATGGGTCGCGAAGGTCGAGTTGTTCAGCTTACCAATTGCGGGACCACTGCTCCGAATGAGTGGCGATATTGCTGTCGACCGTCGGGACCGAGATAGCCGAGGCAATGTGCTCGCTCAGGCGAAAACGTACCTGAAGCAGAAATGCAGCGTCATGTTCTTTCCAGAGGGTACGCGCTCACGCGACGGTCGCGTGCACAAATTTGCCGATGGCGCCTTCCGCCTCGCGATCAAGAATGACGTACCCGTCCTGCCGATCGCCATTGACGGGACACAGGAAGCCCTCCCGAAGCATAGCGTCTGGTTCCAGCCCAACCCGGAGAAGATTCGTGTGCGTGTCCTCCCCCCGGTGGACACGAGCGACTACGCCCCGGAAGACACCCGCGAGCTTCAGCGCCTCGTCAGAGCCCGCATCATCCACCAGGTTGCCGAATGGCGCGGCGTGGATCCCTCGGAGGTCGATGCGCTCGCTGAAAAAGCGGAAACAGCGAATCCGTGACCCCGAAGTACGTATCGGGGATCGAAGTACACGCGATTGGTGAAGCATCGGTCAAACCATCGCAGACGGAGATCCGACCGGAACCAGATCTGCCACACGTGCATTTCCCCGAACCCTGAGAACGAGCCGGCCACACAGGCCCGCGCCTCACTTACGATTGCCCAGTAGCTCAATTGGCAGAGCATCTGATTCTGGTTCAGAAGGTTGATGGTTCGAGTCCATCCTGGGCAACTTTCCCGACGCAGATGCACGCCCCTCTGTCACCCCGCGGTGAACGGACGGGCGTTTTTTACTTCGCCCCCTCTCTCGGTGCGAAAGATCTCTTCTGTGTCCGACGCGTGGATCGTAACCGCTGACCACACTGAGGTCGCACGACTTACACTATCGTACAGAAACCCCTCGTTCGCATACACCTACTCTCCACCTGCCCTTACCCCCCTCAGAAGCGGATTAGACGAAAGACCACCACGGAGATTCCGCCCCAACCTGCATCTTCATCTTTCCTTATTTGGAGAAGTCCGACCTCCGCATTATGTTGGTAACCGTACATATGAGATAAACGACGCAGCCGACCTCGCCCGAGGTGGGCCTTTTTTATGTCTACACAAGACAGATCCTTGTACAGTCGCGTGGATCTGCGGCGTCCCTGGGCATCGTAGCCCGACCGGCCAACATGCAGGGCTCCTAACCAGATACATGGGTTTTGTACAGTTACCGGTCTATCCTGTACATGAACAGACGTACGCTCTTATCGCCGCAGAACGGGTATCCCCTGCGTGCGGCAACGGACTAGACCGAGACAACTGGCGTCTTCATGATTCCTTGTTTGGAGAAGTCGGCCCTGTCTGTTATGTTGGTAACTGTTGATTCGAAGCAAACCTCGCAGCCGGCTCGCACAGAGCGGGCTATTTTTATGTCTGTGCGACGCGTTGGCTTGCCGCCGTCAGCGGTCCTGCCCCATCTCCTCGCGCTGCGAACCCCCTCCGGCACCACGGCGTTTTATGGTGCCCAGTACCGTCTCATCGGCGCAGAATGTCATGGCGTCTTCGGCCTCTCCCTTCTCCTCGGTCCCGGCTCCAGACCCGACCCCGAGTACATCGCTTCTCGATGCGCTCGCTGGCCTCCTGCTCCGGAGAGATGTTGCCGTGCTCAGCGGTGCAGGCGCAAGCACTGAATCGGGCATTCCCGACTACCGGGGCCCACAGACACGGGAAAAGGCGCGAAACCCCATGCGGTATCGCGCCTTCACCAGCTCTGCCGACGCCCGCCGACACTACTGGGCGCGAAGCGCGATCGGATGGGATTCGTTTTCTGCCGCCGAGCCAAACGACGGCCATCACGCGCTCGGTCGCCTAGAACGCGCAGGGTGCGTGCGTGGCGTGGTTACGCAGAACGTGGACGGTCTTCATCAGGCGGGCGGGAGCGATCACGTCGTCGAGCTTCACGGCTCGCTCGCTGAGGTCATCTGCCTGGACTGCCGTCAGGTCGAGTCCCGCCATGCGTTTCAGGAGCGGCTTCTCGACCGAAACCCGGGCTGGCTTTCCCGGGTCGCGGAGATCGCACCGGACGGCGACGCCGACCTGTCCGTCGACGAAACGATTGTCTTCGATGTGGCACCCTGCCAGCAGTGCGGGGGTGCGATGAAACCCAACGTCGTTTTCTTCGGCGAGGACGTTCCCGACGACAGAACCGACGCAGCCTGGGAACTCGTCGACGAATGCGAGGCGCTGCTCGTCGTCGGCTCCTCACTCACCGTGTACTCCGGCTTTCGCTTCGTGCGAGCCATGGCCAAACGACGCAGCCCGGTCGCGATCGTCAATCTGGGCCCGACTCGTGGCGACGACCTTGCCCTCATGCGCATCAATGGGCGGACCGGTACCGTCCTTCCCCGGCTCGCTTCGCTCCTCGGCGTTTGACGAACCCTCAGAGCAGGTCGCGTGCGCTAAGTCGTCTTCCGTGCTCACCCCGTTACGCGAACCGGGCACCAGAACCGTTCAGGCTATGTTGACGCCTGCTTATCCGACGGTTTCTTCGAGGGTGAATCCAACCTCGATCGTAACCTGAAAGTGTTTTACCTCACCATCTTCGATGTGGCCTCGCGTTTCCTTGACCTCGAACCAGCGCAGGTTCTCGACTGACTCGCTCGCCCGGTCGATGGCGTTCTGAATGGCTTCCTCAACCGAAGCCGTGGAAGAGCCGGTGAGCCGAATGTGTTTGTATACGTGATCCGCCATATCATTGACTTCATTTGTCGGAAAGAACGCGCATGATTAAACGTATTCACCACGTGCTCGGCCAACTGCAACGATTACTCGATTCGTCTGCTCGCCGATGACCTCTTCTCGCTTCTCCGGCTACCTGCTTACGCTGACAGCGGCCACGTGCTGGGGATTGCTCGGACCGATGGCGCGGGTCGCTCTGGCCGACGGCGTCTCTGCGCTGGAAGTGGCCTTCTGGCGGGCTACGGTCGGGGGTGCGCTGTTCGCCCTGCACGTCGCGCTTCTGGCCGCCCGGCGATCCGCTCGGCCATCACCGGCACGCCGACGGCTTCGTCTTCAACGGGCGGACATACCCGCTGTCATTGGCTTCGGCGTGATCGGCGTCGCCCTGTTCTACGGGTCCTACCAGCTGGCCGTGGAATCCGGAGGAGCCGCTCTGGCCTCCGTCCTTCTCTACACGGCCCCCGCCTGGGTGGCCGGCATGGGCGCCGCGTTCCTGAGTGAGCCGTTGACCCGGCACAAAGTGGGCGCCGTCGCGCTGACGCTCGCGGGCGTAACGGCCATAGCGATGGGCGGCACAGCGGGCGTCACCCTCACCACCGTGGGCATCCTCTGGGGGCTTCTCTCGGGCTTCCTATACGCGTCCTATTACCCGTTTGGAAAGCATTACTTCCAACGCTACGTCCCAGCAGCCATTTTTGCGGTCGCCCTGCCCATCGGCGCCATCGTTCTTCTGCCGTGGATCGACTTCGCGCCGAAATCCAGTGCGGCCTGGCTCGCTCTCACCGCAATCGCCTTCATTTCAACATACGGCGCGTACCTCGCGTACGGCGCGGCCCTGCAGCGCTTGGCCGCTTCTCGTGCGAGTATCGTCGCCACGCTCGAACCCGTGGTCGCAGCCGTCGTCGCGACACTCTGGTGGAACGAGGATCTCGGCGTGTGGGGCTACGTCGGAGCCGCCATGATCGTCGTCGCGACCTTGCTCGCAGCCATGGAGCGCGAGCGCACGCCCACTCCACCAGCGGATAGCATCACCGAGAATGTGGCGTAACCCACCCGACAGAATCGTAGAGACGCACGATCGACTGTTGATTCAAAAAGAACGATCGTGCGCCGCGAATCTCATGAGCATGATTTTGCATTACCGAGATCACGGAGTCGCTCGTTCACTGCCGTCTTCCCCACCACCGCCTCGACCTCTTGCATGGCTTACACCCTCGACGACCTGCGCCAGCTCCTCGACCTCGAACGCATCGAACACAACATCTTCCGTGGCCAGAGCAAAGATATTGGCTCCGGAAGTGTATTCGGTGGACAGGCCCTCGCTCAAGCACTGGTCGCAGCAGCCCGCACGGTGGATGACCCCGGTCGAAGTCCGCATTCGATGCATGGATACTTTATCCTGCCGGGCGACGTCGACGCGCCGATTGTCTATGAGGTCGATCGGATCCGCAACGGGAATAGCTTCACCACGCGCCGTGTCGTCGCCGTCCAGCACGGACGAGCGATTTTCAACATGTCCGCCTCGTTCCATGTCACCGAACAGGGCGCGGACCACCAGACCGACATGCCGGACGTGCCCGGCCCAGAGTCGCTTCCGCGCGAACTCGATCTCTTGCGCAAAATCGCCCATCGCGTCCCGGAAGAGCGGCGGTCCTTCTTCACCGAGGAACGTCCGATCGAATTTCGACCCGTCGATCCGGTATCGGACCCATTCAACCCGGAGCCGATGCCGCCGCGCCGACACCTCTGGCTGCGTGCTCGCGGTCCTCTTCCCGACGACCCGCTCGTTCACCAGAGCGTGCTCGCGTATGCCTCCGACTACGGGCTGCTGGGAACCGCACTCCGCCCTCACGGCCTGACCTTCGCCTCGCCGAACATGCAGGTCGCCTCCCTTGACCACGCCCTCTGGTTTCATCGCTCGGTACGTGCGGACGAGTGGATGCTCTTTGCCATCGATAGTCCGAGCGCCTCCGGGGCCCGAGGATTCACGCGCGGACAGATTTTTAATGAGAACGGTACGCTTATTGCCTCTGTAACTCAAGAAGGGTTAATACGTCGCCGAACGTCAGAGTAACGGCGGAAGCCACACGACGCTTTTCGCTACCCCGGTGCGCCAGATCGCTCTCCAGGCGGAGCAGCACCGCCTCCAATATCCACTCGTCATGGATTACGTTTAGCCCGGTGACGTTCGGAATCTACCTGTGTCGTCTTTGCATTTCTCGGTCCCGGCATTTCTGTGCCCGCTTCTTCCTCCAACCGTACTGTGGTGTCCGATGAGCACGCCGCCTCCCTGCAAAATGTGGAGGAGGTACGCTCTGGCTCCCGTTCGGATGCGATGGATCCCCTGACACTGGCGGAGAAGAACGCGGTCACGCGGGACGCTGTCGACGCAGCCATTACGCAACGCGTTTATCAGTACACGCGACCCGTATCCGCCGGTCTAGCCGTCATGTACGCCGGGTTCTCCGTCTTGCATGTCTTCGCGCTTTCGCCGGCGTCAGCATGGATCATGAGTCCGCTCGCTGCCATAACGGCCCTCGTTTGTTTTGGCCTCTGGGTGGCATGGAAGAAACTGCCGGTGGAAGCGCCCTACCCGCACATGGTCGGGGCCTTTATCTCCGCGCTGGTCATTGCGAATGTGCTTACTCACATCGCGGTCGAGGACAATCTGGAGGTGACGACACACCTCATACTTATGCTTCTCGGGACCAGCGTCCTGCTTCTCTCGTCCCGCTGGCTCGCCCTCGTCATCGTCGCGTCTCTTCTCGGCTGGGGCACGATCGTGCTGACCACGGGACCGTACGCGTCTATCCTGCACTACGCAACCACTCTGCTGACGACGACGCTCCTCTCAGGAATCATTCATATCGCCCTGCGACGCGCCACCCGTCAGAGCGAGCGACGCCGCCTCTCTGCAGAACGCCTACAAACGGCCCTGTCTCGCGCTCTTGATGCTGAAGCACGTGCCCGCCGCCAGCTCGAAGATACGAACCACGCCCTGGAGACGGCGGTGCATGAAGCGGAGGAGTTAAATGAGATGCAGGCCGCCTTTCTCTCGGACATGAGCCACGAAATTCGCACGCCGCTCACATCGATCATCGGGTTCGCAGAGGTTCTGAGCGAAGAAAACCCTGCCGACGCCGAACACTTTGCCGACCTGATCCGGCAAAGCAGTGAGCGACTGATGGAAACAGTTAACTCGGTTCTTGACCTCTCGAAACTGAAGCGGGGCGTCGCCGAATTCCGGCCCGAGCGCGTCGACGTGGACGACCTGCTCCAGGACACGCTCATGCTATTCCGCGGGCGCACCGATGCTGAGGACATGAATCTCGCTCTCGAAACGCCAAAGGAACCGGTCGTTGCCCGACTCGACCCCTCCTCGCTCAACCGGATTACGTCAAACCTCGTCAGCAATGCCGTCAAATTCTGTGATGCGGGCGACGACATTACGGTGCGACTGGAAGCGACGGACGACACCGTTTCGATATCGGTCGAAGATACCGGACCCGGCATTCGACCGGAGTTTCGCGCCAAACTGTTCGAGCCGTTTCACCGGGACGAGTCGCTGTCCCGACAGGGCACCGGTCTCGGCCTCACGATTACGCGCCGACTCGTCGAGGCGATGGACGGCACAATCGAGGTCGACAGCGTCTACGGCGAAGGAACGACGTTCACGGTTACGCTACCGCGGTCACTCGATGAAGGCGATTTAGAAGTGAGCTCCAGCGAGGCGAGCTGCGCATAGTAGCCACCGGTTAAGCCGCGCGCCGATGCGGTTGCGTCTCCCGCGTTCGGGAAAATAGCTCGTCGCCGTCGGCGTTGCAGAATCGCGTGGTCATCTCCAGCCGATCGAGCGTGATCACGGCAAAGCCCGGTGTCGCCTCCTGAAACTCAACCCCACTCGGTGAAGCCCCATTCGACAGAGGCTCAGCACCGGCGCCGGCACCGCTCAGCACCTCGCCGATTCCCTCCTCGTCCGCCAGCTGCAACCGCTGGTCGTACCCGCAGAGATAAGCCTGCGCGCCGAACTGACGGAGCACCGCTCCCACGTCGTCTCCCCCCGGCTCCGAGGCGAGCGACGACAGCGCATGGTGCCCAATCACGATCTTCCAGTCCGACCGTGAGGGCGCAAGCATGTTGCGAAGCCAGTACATCTGCAGCATCGGCTCGCGGTGCGGCACCATGTCGCGGTCACCGGACAGCGGCGTCGAGTCGAGAATCACGAACTGGGCGTGCGTCTGATCGTCGACGCGCTTGTTGACCGAGTAAAACCGACCCGGCATCCGCCAACGCAGGTCGTGCTTCGCGTACTCCACCTGAGCATCCGGACTTCCCTGATAGCACCGGTCTCCAAGACAGGCGTACCACGGCAGATCCAGCGTCGGCACGTCGTACACCGCGTCGAAGCTGTCGTGCCACTGCGGATCCAGCACACCGTTGACACCCTTTGGGCGAAAATTGTCGCCCGTGGTGACGACGAAGTCGACGTCATAACGCTGGGACGCACGAGCAAGCCCCTGGGCAACGGCAGCCTGCTCATGATGCCCATGGCGACCCCAGTTGCCGAGAACGAGGAAGGAAAGCATGTGGAAACGAGGGAATGGGCAGAAAGACAGTCGAAGTAGCAGATGCACCCGCGAACGGACCCTGTCGCATAGCCACCGGCGCAAACCATCACTCGGTCATCCCACCGTGGCACGGCACATCCATTACGTTACGCAAGAATGATGACAGTCTACATGGTCCATTTGGGTTTTTCCTGGGACAAATACGCCTGGAAGCGCTTCAGGAGACGATCATGACGACTCAGCTCGCAAGCCACGGTGGCGAATATCATTGCCCTCGATCATGAAGACGATGCTCTTGGCAACATTTTTCGCGTGATCCGAAATTCGCTCCAGGCCTTTGCTTGCCGTCAACAGATGCGCCACAACTTCCGCGCGCTCCCGGTGCGACCTTGACATCTCTACCAGCATGGAGAAGTTGTCCGCGTGCATGCGGTTCACCTGAAGATCACGAGCGATGACCTTTCGCGCCTTCAATCGGTCCTCCTCCAAAAAGGCGACTTCGACCTCGCGCAGCATGCCGCGGGCCATATCGGCCATCTCGGGAATGTACGTTTTGACGATCAGGCCAGGCCAGTCGACGAGGTGCTCTGCATTTCGCGATAGATTGCGGCAGTGATCACCGATGCGCTCGAAGTCCGTATTGATCTTCACCGCCATGATCAGCATGCGAAGGTCAACCGCGACGGGCGCGTGGAGCGCCAGAATGCGCTCGCACTGCTCATCGATCTTCATTTCAAGCTCGTCGATCGCGTCGTCGCGCTCGATCACCGTATCGGCCAGCTCCGTATCGCCATTCAAGAGCGCATTGGTCGCGTCGGCGAACTGCTCGTCCACGCGCCCAGCCATTTCGATGATCAGGCTCTGCAACGATGCCAGCTCGCGATCTAGCTGTAATCGGTTAGACATAAGACAGAGCGGGATAAGGGTGGAAAGCCACGCGCCCGGCCACTCACACATGGGCCTCGCGCCACGAACTAACGGCAACCGTTCCGTTCAGCCGAAGCGTCCGGTAACATATGCTTCCGTGCGGTCATTTTGAGGACGCGTGAAGATCTGATCGGTTCGATTCATCTCCACGAGCTTCCCCATGTACAGGAACGCGGTCTCGTCGCTGATCCGCGAGGCCTGCTGCATATTATGTGTTACGATGATAATCGTATAATCGTTTTTCAGCTCGGTAATCGTTTCCTCCACCTTAGAGGTCGCGATAGGATCGAGCGCGCTGGCCGGCTCATCCATCAGTACCACGTCGGGCTCCACCGCGAGGGTCCGCGCGATGCACAGACGCTGCTGCTGGCCGCCGCTCAGGTCGTACGCCGGCGCACCCAGACGATCCTTGACCTCGTCCCAGAGAGCAGCCTGACGTAGGGATCGCTCGACGAGCGCGTCCATGTCGCCCGTAAATCCGTTGATCTTCGCACCCCACGCGACATTCTTGTAGATCGTCTTGGGGAATGGATTCGGCTTCTGAAAAACCATTCCGATTCGGCGTCGGACCATCACCGGATCCGCCTTGCGGTCGTAGATGTCCTGGCCGTCCAGCGTAATGCGTCCCTCAAGTGTCGTACCCTGGATCAGCTCGTTCATGCGGTTCATACAGCGGAGCAGTGTCGACTTCCCACAGCCGGATGGCCCGATGAGCGCCGTCACCCTGTTCGGCTGAATATCCATCGTGATGCCCTTCAGCGCGTGGGTGTCGCCGTACCAGAAGTTGAGATCCTCGACCCGAATCTTTGCCATACCACTGTGTTCTGACGCTCTGATCGCTTGGCTCGGCTCCGCCGCCTCATCACCCCGATGCGCCGCTGCACCATTCGTACGGGGATCCGTTTCCGCGAGCGGCTCCGTGCGCGGGTTCGATGTCTTGGTAGAATCGGTCATAGCAGTCGATCCGTTTGCGTCTGGACGTCCGGGTGGGTGATGAAATGTATGCGGCGGTCAGTCGCCCGCCCGCTTTCCCTCGAAGTAATTGCGAAGCAGAATGGCCGACAGGTTCATCGCGAACAGCAAGATCATGAGGACCACAATCGCCGCGGCGGCCAATCCACGGAATTCGTCCTGCGGCCGGGCCGTCCAGTTGAAGATCTGAATCGGCAGGACCGTAAACGGGTCGAGCACGCTGTTCGGCGCCATCACCATTCCGGCCGCGCCGACCATGATCAGCGGGGCAGTTTCTCCGATCGCACGACTCAGCGAAAGGATGACGCCCGTCAGAATGCCCGGAGCGGCCGATGGCAGCACATGACTCCAGATCACCTGCGACCGGGTGGCGCCGAGAGCAAACGCAGCTTCACGCATTCCGCTCGGGATTCCGCGAAGTGCCTCCTGCGTGCTGATTATGATGATCGGGAGGACGAGCAGGCCAAGCGTCATCGCCCCGGCCATCACGCTGCTTCCCAGCGCGACGAACCGGACGAAGATAGCGAGCCCCAGAATGCCGTAAATCACGGAAGGCACGCCGGCGAGGTTGGCGATATTCACCTGAATCGTCTGCAGGAACCAGCCTTCGGTTGCGTACTCCTCGAGGTATATCGCGGAGGCCACACCAAGCGGGACGGCGATAAGCCCCGTCAGCCCCATCACCCAGAGCGAGCCGACGATGGCCGGCCAGATGCCGGCACGCTCCGGCAGCCGCGACGGCATCTGCGTCAGAAACTCCACATTGAGCCACGGTGCAGCCTGGACAGCCACATCCACGAGCAATGCGATGAGTACCAGGAGTCCGAACACGGTGGCGAGGAAGAAGAAGCCGGCCATGAAGGCACCAAACGCTTTCCGTCGGTCTCGCCTCAACTGGAATGTACCCGAAGCATCGGTCATATCATATTCTGCCCTAACTCGTGGTCAACGTCGCCCTTACTCGTTTCTCGTTCCCTATTAGCGGTCCGCTATCTCGTTAGTATTTGTCCTGGTAGCGAGCGACAATTCGATTCGCGAGGATGTTCATTCCAAGCGTGATCAGAAACAGCACGAGTCCGACCGCGAAGAGCGACTTGTACTCGATCGTCGACTGCGCGATGTCGCCTTTCCCCATCTGTACGATAAATGCCGTCATCGTCTGAATCGACTCCGTCGGGTCGAGCGTCAGCTTCGGCGTTGCCCCGGCGGCCAGCGTCACGATCATCGTTTCGCCAATCGCGCGGCTGAGAGCCAGAATGAAGCTCGCCACGATGCCGCTAAATGCCGACGGCACCACCACGCGCATAACCACCTCAAGCTTCGTCGCGCCGAGAGCGTAGGCCCCGTTCCACAGGCTCCTGGGCACCGCCTGGATTGCATCTTCGCTCAGGGAGGCCACCATCGGGATCACCATGATGCCGACGACGATCCCGGCGCTCAGTGCGTTGAAAACACCGAGGTCGCCCGTCCAGGGCTCAGTGGGTGGGGACACGAAGGGCAGCAGACGCAGGACAAACGCATAGGCCTCGTAGAAAACGGGAGCGACGTGCGGCAAAGCGGTCTGCAACAACGGTGTCACGAAGGTGAGCGCAAAGTAACCGTAGACAACCGTCGGCACGCCGGCCAGCAGTTCGATTCCGGGCTTCAGCCATTTTCGAAGCCAGACCGGAGCATACGCACTCAGGTAGATGGCACTCGCGAGGCCGAGCGGCATCGAAACCAGAGCCGAGATGACTGTAATCAGCACAGTGCCCGCGATGAGCGGCCAGATGCCAAAATGCTTGTCCGCAAACTGCGGGGTCCACTGCGTGCTGCCAAGAAACTCTCCAATGCTCACCTCCTGAAAGAAGGCCGCGGACTCGACGACGAGGACGGCAGCGATCCCGAGTGTGGTAAGGATGCTCACGAGTGCGCATGCGCCGAGTGCGTATCGAATCACCCGTTCTTTCGGGCTATCGAAGACGTTCGCATGGAGGGTCTCGCCGGTCCGACTCCCTTTCGACGCGGCCGAAGCTGCCGCCGGATCGACGGCGGACTCAGAGACCGGCGCCTCAGATGTGGACGTGGGATCTGTCATTCATGTGATGGAGACCGTGGAAAAGGGGCGGTGGATCGATACACGCTCGCTCTCTTCCATCATTATTCCGCGGGTGGACCGGACACCGAGTCGGCCGGTGCCGTGCCGCCGCGAAGGACTGTTTCGATATCGGCACTGGCCTTCACATCCTCTCGGCCAAACAGCGTCCCGGTGCGGCCTTCGGTGAAACGCTGCAATCCGAGCGCGTACGCCTGATCCGACAGCGGGACGTAGCCGACCTGGGGTGCAAGATTCGCCACGTTGTCCATGTAGAACTGAATGAAGCGCTGGATGGCCTCCCGCTTCGCTGCTTCGGAACGGATGTACACGAACAGGGGACGCGAGAGCGGGCGGTACTCGCCCGTTTGAATGGTCGACGCGTTCGGCGCGATGCACTCCGCCCCTCCACCAAGGGTGTCGGCGTCAACCTTCATCAGAACAAGCTTGTCGGCGTTGTTCTCGTAGTACGCAAAGCCGAAGTATCCCAGAGCGCCCGTCGTGCCAGACACGCCCTGGACCAAAACGTTGTCGTCTTCGCTCGCGCTAAAATCCGTCCGGCTGGCCCCACTCTCTCCAACAACCGCCTCCGTAAAGTAGTCGTACGTGCCACTCGCCGTCCCCGGACCATACAGCTTCAAAGACACATCGGGAAATCCGTCTCGGACATCACTCCACTGCGTGACCTCGCTGTTCGGTTCCCAGATGCGGCGAAGTTCGTCAGCGGTCAGGCAATCTGTCCAGTCGACACCTGGATGGGCGGTCACAGCAATCCCGTCGTACGCGACCGGCATCTCGATAAACGAAATTCCAGCCTCGTCGGCACGCTCGATCTCGCTCGGCGTGATCGGACGCGAGGCGTCATTCATGTCGGTTTCAGCGCGGAGAAATTTTGAGAATCCACCGCCGGTCCCGCTCTCCCCAACCGTTACTCGAACATCCGGATTCGCCCGCATGAACTCCTCTGCCACGGCTTCCGTCAGCGGATACGTTGTGCTCGACCCATCGATACGGATCGTTGTCGTCGAGGCCTCGTCATTCCCGCACCCTGAGATAACAAAAAGCAGAAGAAACACAAGCGTACATCTTAACACGCTCGATCGGGCGATTGCGTAGCTGGAGAGAAAGCCAATCATTGGTCGTGGTTCGAAGCTCGTTAGCTGGACATACGCGCAGGGTCGACAGCGTTTGTGTGTTACTCTTTGAACTTATAACCGACCCCTTTGACGGTCTCGATATACGTACTGCCGATTTTCTCCCGGATCTTTCGGACGTGGACATCGACGGTCCGGTCGACCACGTAGACGTCCGGTCCCCACACCTCGTCGAGGATTTCCTGCCGGGAAAAAACTTTGCCCGGATGTGAGGCAAGGAAGTACAACAACTCAAATTCTTTCCTCGGCATCCGAAGCTCCTCTTCTTCACCCTCGCGCTCCTGAAAAACGAGGTAGCGATCGCGATCCACGGTTAGATCATGCACGGCGAGCTTGTCTGGTGCCACCTCATATCGACGCGCCGAGCGAAGCAGTGCCTTCGCCTGACTCACGATGACGGAAATGCTGACCGGCTTACTAAGGTAGATGTCCGCACCTACATCGAGCCCGGCGACCTGATCTTCCTCTTCGCTTCTAGCGGTCAACATCATGATGGGAATGGTTCGCAGGTGCGCATCGGCCCGAAGGCGACGGCACGCCTCAATCCCGTCCATGCGAGGCATCATGACATCCAGAACAATCAGATCTGGGTCATGCTCACGAGCGGCATCCAGCGCCTCAACGCCGTCGTGCGCCTGCAACGTGTTGTAGCCCTCCTGCTTGAGATTGTACTCCAGGAGGTCGAGCAAGTCTTCCTCGTCATCCACGATGAGGATCGTGGGGGCATCAGAGCGTGGTTCTTCCACGGCGAAGGTAGCGGGTTCGTGGGCGGCGTGTGTGTGCGTATGTTACCCTCATCACAAGCACTACGTTGTTATGGAAAGTTTATTATCGCTACATGCCACCATGAACAGGTCAGATTTTCGCCCGCCCTTGGTTCATATTCCGCATCAATCGTTCGCCGGAACGTCGTCGTCATGACTCGTATCTGATGGGCACGGCTTTCCCCATTCGTTCAACCTCGCCCTGTGCCCTCTTTTATTCACCGCGTGAAAGCGGCCCTCACTAGCCCGCACGACCGCCCCATTCTAGATCTAGCGGTCCCAGCCCTTGCCGGCCTGGCAGCGGACCCGCTCGTTTCCCTCGTTGATACGGCCTTCGTCGGACAACTCGGACCGATCCCACTGGCTGCGCTCGGGATCAATGCGTCCATCTTTTCGATGACGTTCGTCATCTTCAATTTCCTCGCCTACGGCACCACGCCGCGCGTGGGACGCGCCATCGGAACCGGCGACCGGGAGGAAGCCTCCCGCGTTGTCATGCGTGCGATCCTCCTTGCCATCCTATCCGGAGCCGTTGCCCTCCTCCTGCTGCAGGTGTTCGCTGAACCGATCCTGCGGCTCATGGGGGCAGACGACGGGCTCCTCGGTCCCGCCCTCACCTATCTTCGGATCCGAGCGTGCGCCGGGCCCGCCGTCCTCTTGATTACGGCCAGTCACGGCGCTTTCCGGGGCTACCAGGACACGCGCACCCCGATGAAGGTCACAATCGGGTTCAACATCATTAACGCTACGCTCGACCCGATCCTCATCTTTGGTTTCGACTGGGGCCTCGCCGGCGCAGCCACGGCGACCGTCGCCGCACAGTGGATCGGCGCCCTCACTTTTCTCGTGCTTCTCCTGCACCGGCGGCGCGAGGAACTGGGCATCCGTCCCCTCGTGCCGAAGCTGCGCTCTCTGGGGGCCTTCCTCACGATCGGGCGCGACCTATTTATCCGAACGTCAGCCCTCGTCGGCACGATGACGCTCGCGACGGCCATCGCGACACGCATTGGCACGACCGCCGTTGCCGCCCACCAGGTAGCCGCCCAGCTCTGGCTCTTCCTCGCGCTCCTCGTCGATGCGCTGGCCGTATCCGGACAGGCGCTCGTGTCGAAGCATCTCGGGGCAGGCGACGAGGATGCCGCCCGCTCGGTATCGAATCGTCTCCTCCAGTGGGGCCTCGGCGTCGGCATCCTGCTTGGCGTAGCGTTCTATGGCCTTCAGCCGGTCTTGCCAGACTTCTTTACCGACGACGCAGCCACGATCGCCGCTGTGCTCACCATCTTCCCATTCGTCGCTGTGCTTCAGCCGCTCAACGGTCTTGTCTTCGTCTGGGATGGCCTGTACATGGGCGTCGAAGCCTTCAGTTATCTCGCGAAAGCGATGCTCCTTTCGGCCGGCGCCGCTGCAGCCGTCCTCCTCCTCACGATCCCGATGAACTGGGGCCTCGCCGGCGTCTGGTGGGGCATTACGACGCTGATGGGCGTCCGCCTCCTCACGCTGGCTGTACCCTATGCGCGCGGCACCCTCCTCTCGGCCGCCGCCGACTCGGACTGACCACGCGATCTCATCCCCCGGCGTGTGCATGCGCCGAGGCCGCCGCCCCGAACCTGCCGCCTCCCGGTTCACCATTCTGATTATAGCGGTTTCGTCATTTTCCGCACGCGCGCTGTCTCTTCCGTCGCGCGCGTCGTATGTTACCGGGTCCTTGGTGCCGTTTGCGACGCCATACGTTCATCTACATGCCCTCTGTGTTCCTGACGCTCTTTCCGCTTCTCGCCCAGTCCGCATCGCCGATTCTGACGCCCGACATGTTTGTCGTGTTGGGCATCGTCGGCGTTGCCCTGGTCTTATTCGTATCGGAATGGCTTCCCCTCGATGTCACGGCGATCGGCCTCATGGTACTCGTCATCATCCTGGAGCCCTGGACGAAGGTAACTCCAACGGACGGCGTCTCGGGGTTCGCCAGTACGGCGACGATTACGGTCCTGGCCATGTTCATCTTGAGTGAAGGGGTGCGCCAGACAGGCCTGCTGCAACGGCTCGGAAATCAAATCGCAACCTACACGGATCGCAATCCACTCAAGCGCTTCTCCATGATCGTCGGGATGTCGGGCTCGGCAGCCGGCATCATCAACAACACCCCGGTCGTCGCGATGATGATCCCGATGGTGTCCGGGATCGCAAAGAAGACGCGGACCTCGCCGTCGAAGCTTCTGATGCCGGTATCGTTCGCCGCCATGATGGGCGGCACGCTCACGCTCATCGGTACGTCGACCAACATCCTCGCCTCCGACGTCTCCGAGCGACTCATCGGACGACCCTTCGGCATGTTCGAGTTCACCGGGCTGGGGGCGCTCGTGCTTCTCTTCGGTTCGATCTACCTGATCTTTATCGGCCGCCACCTGATCCCGGAGCGCATCAAGCCGGAGGAAGACCTGACTGATGAATTCGAGATGGCAGGCTACCTCTCGGAGGTCGTCATTCGAGACGACTCTCCGCTCGTCGGGCGGACAGTGGAAACGGTGCTCAACGAGATGGACGAGGATGTGGACATCGTTCAGATCATCCGGGACAATGAGGTCTTCCCCGCGCCCATCTTGAATAAACAGTTCCGAGTGGGAGACCTGCTCATCCTTCGAACCCGGCGGGACACGCTCTTCCATCTCATGGATACGGCGGGGCTCCAGCCTGCCGCGAAAGCGCGGATTACGGAGGAGGACTTCGACATTGAGGACAAAGGGGAGCAACTTGTGGAGGTCGTCCTGCTGTCCGAGAACCCGATGCTCGGCGAGACCATCCGATCGTCCTTGTTCACCCAGCGCTACGATGCCCTCGTCCTGGCCGTGCGGCGCCGAGGGATGAACTTTACGGATCGGATCGACGAAATCCCGCTCCAGGGTGGTGATACGCTGCTGCTCCAGGCCTCGCAGCGAGCCATGAAACGGTTCGAGGGAAACCGAACCTTTGTTCTCATCCAGGAAAGCGAAGACCCGGCCTTTCGTCGGGAAAAGACCGGGCTCGCGCTGGGTATTGTCGCAGCCGTGGTCGGAACAGCCGGTCTTGGCATCACCTCGATTCTCGTGTCGGCCCTCGCCGGCGTCTTCGCCATGATCGTGACGGGCTGCGTGCAAGCCAACGAGATCTATAAGTCCGTCGATTGGAGCGTGATCTTTCTGCTCGCCGGCGTCATCCCACTGGGTATGGCGATGGAGCGATCCGGACTCGCCGAGTATCTCGCGTACGCGCTCGCGGATGCCGGAGGCAACCTGTCCGGAATTACGCTTCTGTTTGTGTTCTACGTCTTCACCTCGCTGATCACGCAGGTTATCAGCAACAACGCTAGCGTGATCTTGATGATACCCGTCGCGGTGGAGGCCGCTCGGCTGGCCGATGCGAATGCGTTCTCGTTCATCCTCGCCGTCACGTTTGCCGCCAGTTGTGCTCTTCTCACACCGGTCGGCTACCAGACCAACCTCATGGTCTACGGCCCCGGCGGCTACCGCTTCACGGACTTTCTCCGCGTCGGCGGTCCGCTCCAAATTGTGCTCGCGATTGTCACCTGTCTGGGTATCGCGATGATCTACGGCGTGTAATGCATCGTAGTTTGTCCGGCGTTATGAGACCGAGTCGGCTGGTGTCTTAGAAGGAAAAGACTCTTCCCAATGCTTTCCGTCTCATGCGCGTGTCCGACCATGCCTCCGCTGTGCTCATTCTTCCCCTCCTGATCCTCGGGCTCGTCTGCTCGAACCCGTGTAGCGCACAACCCCTCGCCGATACGATCGTGACGTGGCGCGGCTACGCGCTCGAGGCACGCGCTCAGGTGCAGGTGTACCCATCCCCGCCGGACGATGAACGCCGGGATCGCACCGTCGTCGTGCGCGAACTTGCACGCAACCGTGGTCCGTCCACACTGGACGACGTACGGTACCTGGCAGATCGCATCGGCAGAACGTTTCAGATCGACCCGGCACGGGTATACTGGATCATGCACTGGGGCGCGTTCTCGCACCGAGGGGCCCGCGGATCGAAGGAGCTCTTCCTCCGCGTCACCTTCCGCCGCTCGGACAGCGGGCGGCTGAGTTCGCCATACTGGCGTCTGGTGTCCAAGGCAGATGTCCGTGAACTCACGGACCGACGCTACCGGTCGACCCTCCCCGATCCACCTCCCCCGGAGGGCGACGCCCCATAACGCGACGTAGTCGGCTGAAACGGCTGATCTAATAAAAAAAGCGCCGCCCGTCTCCCACAGACCGGCGGCGCAATACTCATCGGTTTCACCAGAGGACCCCACGGTTGCCAGTCAAGGCTTCACCATAAAGGCGATCATCCGTCGGACCCTCCTTCCCACATCTACATAACGTGGACCGACCAAGATTTATTACAGGTACAGGGCGTTTTTTCAAAATCGAACACTCTTGAACGAGAGATGACGCGCGGAGCATTTTTCCGACTGTGCCTACTCGGTCTCGCTCGTAAGCTCCCGCAAAGTACGCCTCACCAGCACTTCCTCGCTTCGCTCAGGGCGCACCCCAAGAGCACTTCCTCGCTTCGCTCAGGGCGCAAGGCGTTCTAGGGTCCACTGGCCGGATTCCTCGTGGCGGTAGCGGAGGCGGTCGTGCAGCCGGTTCGGCCGTCCCTGCCAGAACTCGATCGTCCGCGGCCGAACGACGTAGCCTCCCCAGTGCGGTGGACGCGGCACCTCGCCCTCGTTGTATTCGGCCGACACAAGCTCCAGACGCTTTTCCAGCACTTCCCGGCTTTCGATCACACGGCTCTGTGGCGATGCCCACGCACCAAGTTGACTACCATACGGGCGACTCTTGAAGTAGTCGGCCGACTCCTTATCTGGTAGCTTTTCAACCTCGCCCTCGATTCGAATCTGACGCTCAAGCGGCTCCCACCAAAAGACGAGAGCAGCATGCGGATTGGCGGTGAGCTGTTGCCCTTTCTGGCTATCGTAGTTGCTGTAAAAGATAAATCCGCGCTCGTCCGCGCCCTTCAACAGCACGATCCTCGCCGCCGGCCGGCCGAGCTCGTCCGTCGTGGCCAGCGTCATGGCATTGGGCTCCTCGACCTCCGCCTTTAGTGCCTCGTCGAACCAGACCTCGAACTGTTGGATGGGATCGTCCTCAACGTGGTCTTGGTCGAGTTCGTGCTTTGCGTATTCCTGCCGCAGATCTGCTATGCTCATGCGTCGCTTCGTTCGTGTCGTTGATTGAGTTGCATCGCCCCAACGAGCCCCTGCGGTCCGCCGTTTCTTGCCGGGCCGGTTGTTGCAACCCTCGCACGTCTGCACGTGCAGATCGGCCGCTGTTCCGCTCCACCGAACCTGGGTTGCCTCACCACCAGATTTCCATGCGCAGACCGCGCTCGTTGGTCGCCGGAGCCTCGGGAATTCGGCTGGCCGTCTCGTTGGCCATGCGTGCCGCACTCCAGCAGACCGCATGCGCATCCAGCACGTCGTCTGCGCCCACCTCGCCCGTGGCGTATTGTGCAAGTGCGTCGTCGATGTCGGGAAAACCGTTCTCCGCAAGAAGACGGCGCCGGATGTTCTGCCCGCTGTCGTCGTGTTTGCTCTCATTTACGCTGGTCCGGCCGTTCATTTCATAGAATGAAAGCTCGGGATGAACCTCCCGGACGCGATCCTGCCGCCCCGGTGTCACGATTCTTGAGAGCTCCCGCATCTTCGGCAGGAGATGGAATGCCTGGATCGTGATGCCCGGCGCATCGTCTGCCGTCGCGGTGTGGAGGCGACGCGCCTCGTCGAAGCTGTCTGCCGAGAGCGCGGCATAGGCAGGTGGCGAGAACACGCTGCTGCTCCGCGGATAGCCAAGAATCGAGCGGGCCTCCCGGTCGCATGAGCGCCCACCCCGCGCTGCCCGGTCCGGGAGACCAATCACCATGTCGACACCAATGAATACGGGGGCTTCTGGCGCGTCAAGCACATCTTCCACGGAGTCGACACGCCTACGCTGCACCTGCCCATCGCTCGGGCGAAAGAACACGGCGAACCAGCCAGAGCGAAAGCCGTCAAGACCTGCTACCCAGCGGGTGTCGGGCGGGATCTCGTTCATTTCCCTGCAGTGGCCGGTTGACGAAAGAGCCAGTGGTACGCCTCCGAAAACTCGCGTCGCCAGAACCACTCAGCATGCTTGCCATCGGCGCGAATATGCGAGGTGAGGTGCACCCCAGACGTATATCCAGCCTCCTTGAGGAGGTCGATCATTTTCTCGTGATCACGCACATAGACGCTGTCCGGCTCGCCGGGAGCTGTCTCCAGCGCACCGCTCATCACGTACCACCGGGTGTTAGGTTCAGGCGCTGGTGCTGATTTTGCCATGTCGAAAATGTCCGACGCGAACCAGTAGGCCGGAGAGAAAATCCCAGCTTTTCGGAAGACATCCGGATACTCGAACATCGCATACGTGGAAATAAGGCCGCCCATGCTCGAACCCATGATGCCCGTGTGCTCGGGTCCCGGCTTCGTGCGATAGAGGGAGTCAATATGGGGCTTTAGTTCTTCGACGAGAAAGCGGACGTAGTCTTCGCCTTCGCCCCCTGCGCCCACAGACTCATTTCGCCACGGAGAGTATTCATCAGAGCGGAGCTCAGCTCCATTGTCCACGCCAACGACAATAATTCCGGGATCGCCGCTGGCGTGCAGGGAGTCGAGCGATTCATCTACGCCCCACTCACCAGCGTAACTCGTCGCCTTGTCGAACAGGTTTTGCCCGTCATGCATGTAGAGCACCGGGTAATCTCGTTCTGATGTCTCGTAGTCGGGAGGCAAATAGATCCAGACGCGCCGTTCTCGGTCCAACGGTGCCATTTCGAACGCTGGACCCAGGACAGAGACAGAACCGGTAGCCGTCGAATTGGGATACGGCCACGACCGTTCTGGATTTCGCCAGCCCGCTATTGTCGATTCATAAATCACTCCTCGATCTTCCGGAACGACAATCTTTCGATTACCGACCTCCTTACGGTCTGCATCCACCTCTACATATTCCCAGGAGCCTAGCGTAAACTTGAACTGTAACGGTCCAGGAGATGCCTCCTGAAGCGTGATTTCGTACAGCCCGTCACGGGTTTGCTTCAGGCGATACTCACTCTCTCCAGGCTCCCAATCGTTAAATGAGCCAGCGACATAAATCTCGGCTCCGTCGGGAAGAGTATCCGGGACATTTACTTTCAATCGTGCACCATTTGTAGGTGCGACGCGCCCCTCATTGCAACCACTTACGCTGAGAGCCACCATCATTCCCAGAATGAGAATCGTGAATGCAGCTCTGCTGACATTCTGAGTTGAGACGAACCGACCTGACGCCCGGCCGCTGGATACGTTTAAGCACATACGGAGATGAAAAAGCGGAAATCGTGAAGACAGGATACACAGACTCGGAAATCTGACAGGCAAATGCACATTCCTTTTCAAATCCGAGGGTTCCAAATGGCATTTACTGATTCTCCCCAACCATCCACTTTGTTCTAAGTTAACATGGATCGAGTCGGTTTTCGCCGGCTGCCGATCTCGAATCCTCCCCCGATGAATCCTTGGAGCCATGAAACTGCCGTTCGTGCTAGCCAGTCGTTTTGTTGCTGGCGAAACGCTGGAGTCGGCCCTCCCCGTCGTCGACGAACTGAACGCCAAAGGACTACACGTCGCTCTCGATCTTTTGGGAGAGCATATCCATGACCGGGAGAAAGCCGAGCGAGCACGGGATGCCTACATCGACCTCGTGCATACCATGGCCGAGCGGCCGAAGTCCCACCTTCGGAATCGGATCTCGATCAAGCTGTCGATGATGGGACAGATGATCGATGAAGACTTTTGCCTTGACAATCTGCGGCAGCTGCTTGAGGTCGCCGCGAGCAAGGATATCTTCGTCCGGCTCGACATGGAGGACTCCGACCTGACGCAGTCGACGCTCGACCTGTTCGAGACCGTGTATCCCGATTACCCCGACCACGTCGGTCCGGTGCTGCAGGCGATGCTCAAACGAACGGATCAGGACATCGGCCGCATGTGCGAGCTCGGTGCAAGCGTGCGGCTGTGCAAGGGCGCGTACGGCGAGCCGGCGTCCGTCGCCTATCAAGACATGGACATCATCCGGGCGCGCTACATCGACTATATGGAGCGCCTCCTGCAACACACGGACTACTCCGGTATCGCGACGCACGACGACCAACTTATTAATGCGACCAAAGCGTACGCGGCGAAGCAGGGTATTGCGCCGGAGCGATACGAGTTCCAGATGCTCTACGGCCTCCGGCCGGAAACGCAGGAGAAATTGGCCGCGGACGGCTACAACATGATGGTCTACGTCCCATACGGAACGGAGTGGTTTCCGTATTTCTACCGTCGGCTGCGGGAACGAAAGGAAAACGTGTTCTTTATTCTCCGCAACCTCTTTCGCTCATAACACATCGCACAGCGTATCAACCGGTTCCGCATCGTGTGTCATCAGCCGATTTATGACACAGTCCTTCTTCGTGGCGTGTCGTTGATCGTACGAGAAATAGATACAGGACAAGCAATCAGAAAAAAGGGCCGCCCGCATCACTGCCGGTGGCCCTTCGCGTATCTTGAACGTGTGGACGTGATCAACGAACCCGAATGCGCTGTCCTGGCTGGAGGCTCGTGCCCCGAATCTCATTCAAGTCCTTGATCCGCTCGACGGACGCACGGTGTCGTCTCGCAATTTTCCAGAGCGTGTCGCCGGAGCGAACCGTGTAGTAGGCACCTTTCGATTCCGTATCTCCACCTGCGTCCGCAATCATCTGGCGGGCTTCCGCGACCGACTGTCCGGCGACCGTAACCTGGTTGTTTACGCTGTGAACGCCGTCCACACGCGCCAGGACGCGCTCAAGCACCCGATGCTGTTCCGAGGTGTTGACGTCCCCAGACAGTGTGAGGCGTCCATCCTTCACCGTGGGGTGGAAGTCGAAGATGCGAAGTTGAGATTGCTTCGCGAGTGCGTGGATCACACGTGCTTCGGCACTGGCATCGTCAAGTCGCTGCTGCAACGTGCGCGTCGCGGCCGTCGTCGTTCGTGCCGGAACCGCCTTCTCGGCATCGACCGCGTGGGTCACAGGATCCGGTTCAGCCAGTGCTGTCTCAGGATCTGGAGCCGGCGGAGGCTGCAGAGCGTCCGACTGCATCTGGCAGCCGGAGACGAGGAGAGCAACGAGACCGAACACGAAAAGACGTGGAATGAACAACTTGACACGCATGAAACAATGGGCGTACGAAGCGAAGACGTGGGACTGCATAACCTAACAGCAAATCTCGTGCAAATCTAGCACGTCTGGCATAGAAAACGAGATTTTAAGATTTTGCGGCCGTGGCTTTTGGCTCCGCAACCCGTTTCTTCTCCGCCTGAGGATCCACGCGGCCGTGTTCGGCAAGCCATCGTTCTGCGTCAATAGCGGCCATGCATCCCGTTCCCGCAGCCGTCACCGCCTGCCGGTACTCATGATCCTGAGCATCCCCCGATGCGAAGACGCCGGGCACGTTTGTGTACGTCGAGTCCGGCTTCGTGATGATGTAGCCGTTGTCGTCTGTATCGAGCCACCCCATGAAGGGCTCCGTGTTGGGCGTATGACCGATGGCCAGGAATAGACCTGTGACTTCGTCCATCACGCGGGTCTCGCCTGTTTCGTTGTTGATCACCTCAATGCCCTCAACCTGATTCTCGCCGAGGACATCAATGACTTCAGTATTCCAAACGAACTCGATCTTGTCGTTTTCAAACGCACGCTCCTGCATGATCTTGGATGCGCGCAGCTCGTCCCGGCGATGCAGGACATACACTTTCTTTGCGAACTTGGTGAGGAAGGTCGCTTCCTCCATAGCGCTATCGCCTCCACCCACCACAGCAACCGTTTCGCCGCGGAAGAAGGAGCCATCGCATGTCGCGCAGGCCGTCACACCCTTTCCGATCAAACGCTGTTCATTCTCAAGACCAAGGTAGCGGGCAGACGCTCCGGTCGACACAATGACGGCTTGAGCATAGACAGGCGTCTCTTCGTCAACCAGGAGGCGATACGGACGCTCAGAAAAGTCGACGTGCGTCACGGTGCCATAGCGGGACTCCGTGCCGAACCGTTCCGCCTGCTGCTGGAACCGCTCCATCATTTCCGGCCCGAGAATACCCTCGGGGAAGCCAGGGTAATTCTCCACGTCCGTGGTTGTCGTCAACTGCCCACCGGGCTCCGGCCCCATGTAAATTAGAGGGTCTAGGTCCGCCCGTGCTGCGTAAATAGCAGCGGTCCAGCCCGCCGGGCCTGTACCAATAATAACGACATCGTGCATCTCCGCATCGGAGAAATCGATGTCGTCGAACATGGAGGTGTCAGGCGTCGTCGGGGCACCGTCGCCGGTAGTCCCGTTCGATGTGGAGTTTTGGTCTGCAGTAACAGCCATGTTATACGTCGTCTAAGTCGTTATCGTCCGGTCCGGCAGACACCTGAACGCCGGTGCCGGCATCAATATGCGGGCACCGGTCGTCCAGATTGCTCCGTCACATGCGTGCGCTACCTACGCAGGCTGACCGCTAAGTGCTTCGAGCTTCTTCGCGAGGGCGCTCTTCGCCATCGCACCGACGAGCTGCTCTTCTACTTCACCGTTCTTAAAGAATAGAAGCGTCGGGATCGAGCGTACGCCGTATTCCTGCGCCGTTCGTGGATTGTTGTCGACGTCCAGCTTGCCGATCTTCGCCCGCCCCTCGAAGTCGTCAGCCAGATCTTCGATGATGGGGGCGATCTGGCGGCAGGGACCGCACCAGGTTGCCCAGAAGTCGACGAGAACCGGCTTGTCCGCGTTCAGGACTTCCTCTTCAAAGTTATCGTCCGTCAGCGTTACGACATTTGGGTTGTCAGCCATAATCTTGGTTTGCTTGCAGGGAAAGTGATCAGGATGCCAGCGAGATAAACCGTCTCATTGATGCTACGGTTTCTCGGATTGCCATCCTTCATCGCAATAATACGATGAACAAGGAGCGTGCCGTTCTCGTGTCACGCAGCTTTGCAGATCGCTTCTGCCATCGCGACACGACATATACGCAGGCTAGCGTCGGTCACGTACATTTAGGCGTTCATCCGTTTCGGGATTGCGTTTTCGTAGACATCACTGATCGCGCCCACGTCTGCGTCAAGATATTCGCTTCCGGAGACGGTGAGCTTGAGATTCGCCCCTCCGACCTCACCAATACGGCGAACCGAGACGCCATCGATGTCCGCCAGCACCTCTTTCACTCGTTCTGCAGCATTAGCGCGCGTGGAGAACGTAATCCGGGACTGCGCCTCCCCGAATAGAATAGCATCTGCCCGGATGTCATCGACGGCACCGAGGTCCACCTGCCCACCGACCTGGCCGTGAATAGCCGATTCCGCCAGTGCGATCGCTAGGCCACCATCAGAGACATCGTGCGCGTGCTGCACGATGCCGTCACGGATCAGAGTGAGCATTGCGTTCTGTACGGCTCGCTCTTCCTCGAGGTCGATATAGGGAGCGTCTCCGGCTGTCATGCCGTGCAGCGTCGCCAAATATTCGGATCCGCCGATGTCGTCCCGGTGTGCCCAGGTGTCGGGCGACAGCAGAAAGAGCACATCGCCGTCTTCCTGGAATGCCGAGGTTGTGCTGTGCTCTGCGACATCGTCAACAACGCCAAGCATGCCGATGGTCGGGGTAGGGAAGACAGCTCCCTCCGGATGCTCGTTGTATAACGACACGTTCCCTCCGGTGACGGGCGTCTCCAGCGTTGTGCAGGCATCGCTCATACCACGGATCGCCTGCTCGAACGTCCAGTACACCTCCGGCTTGTACGGATTGCCGAAGTTCAAGCAGTTCGTAATGGCCATCGGTTTCCCACCTGCGCAGGTCACGTTACGTGCTGCTTCCGCGACAGCGATCTGCGCTCCACGCCGCGGGTTAAGGTAGACGTAGCGACCATTGCAGTCCGTCTTGACCGCCAGACCACGATCGGTTCCCTTCACTCGGACAATGGCCGCATCGCTCGGTCCCGGCCCGACCACTGTATTCGTACGGACCATTGTATCGTATTGCTCAAACACCCATCGCTTCGACGCAATATTAGGTGCTTCGAGTAGCGTCAGGAAGGCATCCGAGGCCGTCTCCGGTGTCACATCCTGAATACTCGTAGGATCGAATGTTCTGGTTTCGTTCAGATACGTTGGCTCCTTGGTCTCTCGCTCATAGACTGGCGCTCCTTCTCCGGCTGCCAGATGATGCGGGTCAAGGTCCGCCACGACATCTCCATTCCAGAAGATGCGCACGCGTTTCGTATCGGTGACCTCGCCGACGTGCTTCGCATTCAGGTCCCATTTCTTAAAGATGGCCTTGAGTTCTTCCTCCCGGCCCTTCTTGCACACGATGAGCATACGCTCCTGACTCTCCGAGAGCATGATCTCATACGGCGTCATTTTGCTTTCCCGTACCGGTACGCGGTCGAGATGTAGATCCATCCCGGTTCCAGACGACGCGGTCATTTCGAAGGACGAGCTCGTAATACCCGCTGCGCCCATATCCTGGATGCCTGCCACCACCTCCTCCTTCAACGCTTCGAGTGTCGCTTCCAGAAGGAGCTTTTCCTGAAATGGATCACCGACCTGGACGCTCGGGCGTTTCTCTTCACTCTCTTCCGAGATCTCTTCCGAGGCGAATGTCGCGCCGTGAATTCCATCTCGCCCCGTTGAGGAGCCGACGATATAGACAGGGCATCCGGCCTCATCCGCAGAAGCACTTGCAATCTTATCCGTGTCGACGATTCCGACACTCATTGCGTTAACGAGGGGATTGCCTTCGTAGGCCTCGTCGAAATAAACCTCGCCTGCGACGGTGGGCACCCCAAACGAATTACCATAGTCGCCAATGCCTCGCACGACGCCATCGAACAGGTATCGGACGCGTGGCTCATCCAGAGATCCAAACCGAAGCGAGTTGAGTGCGCAGATGGGTCGCGCGCCCATCGTGAAGATATCCCGGTGGATTCCGCCCACACCAGTAGCTGCGCCCTGGTACGGTTCGACCGCTGACGGGTGGTTGTGCGACTCGATCTTGAAAGCGACGCCCAGCCCTTCCCCGATGTCGACGAGTCCGGCGTTCTCTTCCCCGGCTGCCACGAGAAGTTGGTCGCCTTTGTTGGGAAGCGTCTTCAGGAGAGCGAGCGAGTTTTTGTAGGAGCAGTGCTCGCTCCACATGACGGAATAGATGCCGAGTTCGACGAACGTCGGCGTTCGGCCGAGCTCCTCGAGGATCCACTCGTATTCTTCTTCGGTCAGGCCATGCTCGAGCGCGAGGTCGAGATCAACGTCTGGAGCCTGGAGGATTGATTCAGCCATGGAGAAACGGTCTAGCGTGCTATAGACGGGGA
>NZ_PDEQ01000008.1:135000-187939 GCF_002554795.1 Longibacter salinarum
TTGAACCTGGACGCCGCGTCGCAAGCGGAAGAGAAGTTCGCCTTTTTGCGACGCCTGACTCGACGGCCGTTCCAGAACCTCAGCCACGGACGCCGCCGTCGGATACCTCTTCGACTGAACCATCCGATGAGTCTGACGAGTCGAATGACATCTCGTTCTAGACTTGATGCTCGTACGAGGCAGCATTAATGAAAAAGGGCCTTCCCATTTCGGGGCAGCCCTTTTCTCATATACCGAATCTGCGCGTCGCCCGATACGTGTTGGCGATCTCCGTGCGGACACACGCACCTTAGCGCTGTTGTAACACAAACGTATGTCCTATTAATGGGGATACCACAATACGTCAGGTCACCCGTCGCTATGCCATTGCGTTTTCCGGTCCGGCGCTAGTCTTCGACCGACACGTTCAGGTTTTCGCCCGTATCGACGCGAACCTGTTCGTCGTGCTTCGTCTGGATCAGGCGCCCTACATAATCGGGCTGAATGGGATACTCTCGGTGTCCCCGGTCGATCAGAACGACAAGTTGAATCGATGATGGTCGGCCGTACTGGATCACCGCATCAAGGGCCGCGCGGGCCGTTCGTCCGGTGAATAACACATCGTCGACAAGAATAACATCGCGGCCGTCGACATCCGGGGCGCCATCGGTTACGCTCGGGCGCTTTGCCCCGTCGGGCTGATCGTCGCGGAACGGTGTGGTGTCCAGCTCATGAACCGGGACATCGTGCCCCTCGATATCTGCAATCTCTTCGGCGAGCGCCTCTGCAAGCGGAACGCCACTTTTCAGAATGCCGAACAACTCAAGGGTTGAGGCGCCACGGTTGCGTTCGACCAGTTCATATGCGAGGCGGCGAAGCGTGCGCCGGACCCGCTTCGTCGACATGATTTCGACGGTCGGCATGAAGGGCTGCAATCCAGAAAAAGAGATGGAGTGGTACTTCGGCTCGGTCGATATTCTGCGCCTTCTTACTCGCCCGCCGCTTCGGCTTTTGCCGGCTCGTCGTCACTCGACCGATTCGGGCAATTCTCCCGGATGCAGTGGCCGTACATGTTGAGCGAGTGGTGCTTGATTTCGAACTCGTAGATCTCAGCGACCATCTCCTGGATGCTCTGAAGGCGCGGGTCGCAGAACTCGAAGAGCTCATTGCAATCCATGCAAATCAGGTGGTCGTGCTGCCAGTAGCTGTACGCGCGCTCGTACTTCGCCTGATTCTTTCCGAACTGATGGCGAACGACCAGCTCGCATTCCAGCAGCAGTTCCAGGGTGTTGTAGACGGTGGCTCGGCTCACGCGTGTGCCGTCCTGCTTGAGACGAAGGTACAGCTCGTCCGCATCGACATGATCGTCTGTCTTGTAGATCTCTTCGAGAACCGAGAAGCGTTCTGGCGTCTGGCGCTTGTTTCGCTTTTTGAGAAATGCCTCGAAGATCGATCGCACTTCGTCGAGCTTCTGCTGCGGCAACGTCGACATGAGCGTCCGTGTGAAACCTGAAGTATCATACATGAACGGGATTCGGCTCGACCGTATATGCCGCCCGAAGTCCGTGTCGGATGAACCGTCGCTCCATCATGGGGTTCCTCTCTATGCCCCTGTGCGAGCGGAGTCAAGCAACCGATCTACGTCTGCTCGAATCTTCCCCTGAATGCCTGAGATTGAGTCTTCTCCATCCAGGCGAAGGAAGCGTTCAGGTTCGTTTCGTGCCAGGATGTCGTATGCGCTGGCGACGCGTGTGTAGAAACTCTCTGGTGCGCCTTCCATACGGTCCGGCCCCGTTCGTTGGCTGCTTCGACGGTCCAGCGCCGTTTGCGCATCTACCTCGACAAGGTAGGTGCGATCCGGCACGAGTCCGCCTGTTGCGCGGCGATGGAGTTCCTTGAGCCACCCATTGTCGACCTCGCTCACAGCGACATCCCGGCCCGCCCCCTGATAGGCGGTGCTGGAATCGTAGAAACGGTCGCAGATGACGATGCGCCCGGCTTCGAGAGCGGGGCGGATCTTTTCGCGAGAGAGCTGCGCGCGGGCCGCGGAGAACAGCAGGAGCTCTGCCATCGGCTCGATGTCCACGTCTTCGTCGAGTAACAGCGTCCGCACACGTTCGGACAGGTCCGTGCCGCCGGGCTCTCGGACGATCAGAGGCTGATAACCGGCATCGACGAGGTACTCACGGAGCAGTTCAACCTGCGTGCTCTTGCCGCTGCCGTCAATTCCCTCGAATGAAATGAGTAGCATGAACGTCTAATCGTCATCATGGAAACAACCCGGCACCTCGTATACCGGCACGCGCGCGGACCGGTAGCCCTGTGTTGCCGCTTTATGTTCGGACTTGAGCTAGATGATTGGAAATGCTCATCCGGAGGCAACGAATAGCGCATTCCGATTTGCTGCAACACGTCTCAGGGCACTTTCCATCCGCTGTGTCGTTCCCTTTGAATGCGCGTGCATGTTTAGTTTCGAGCGAATCTGGCGCACCTTTACTCACAACAAAAGGTGATACTCCAGCACATCGTCTCTTCTTGCAACTGAACAGGTGTGCGCAGTATAATATACCGACTCCGGGTCCTTGTCGGATTACACATCCACTGGGCTCTCTTTGCACAACGTGCTCCACCGACGAACCAGCTACCGGCGCGACATGAGCATGTTCGACTTCGGCTTCGACGACTACGAAGACTCGGCATACGAGTCTCACGTACGCGAACTCGTCGCGTCCTACGAGGACGACCCTGATTCGTACTTCGACTCCAGCGCTCTGGAGGACATTGCTACCTTTTATTTCGAGAGCGGAGAACTGGAGAAGGCGCTAGAGGTGATCGACCATCTACTCCACCTCCATTCGTATACATCCGACGCGTGGATGCGTCGCGGCATCTTGCTGAATAACCTCGGTCGGCATGAGGAGGCGCTGGCGGCATATGAGGAAGCATTGTCGCTGAATCCTGTTGATACGGAGACGCTCATCAACAAAGGAATTACGTTGGACAGTCTGGGGCGCACCGAAGAAGCGCTGACGGCGTACGAGGACGCGCTCTCGATTAATCCGCTTCACAGCGAGGCTCTCTTCAACCGGGGCATCACGCTGGAACGAGATGATCAGCTTCAGGCGGCGGTGCGAGCATTCGAAGCCTGTGCCGACATCGAGCCGGAGCACCCGGAAGTCTGGTATGAGCTCGGGTACTGTTTTGATCGACTCACGCAGGACGAACGGAGCGTTGAGTGCTACGACAAGCATCTGGACGTTGACCCCTTCTCGCAGGATGCGTGGTACAACCGCGGCATCGTGCTGAACCGCATGGGTCGCTTCGAAGACGCCGTATCCAGCTACGAGATGGCGATCGCGATCCAGGACGACTTTGCGTCGGCTCATTACAACCAGGGGAATGCCCTGGCCAATCTCGGCGCACTCGATAGGGCGGTCGAGAGCTATAAGCGTGTGCTGGAACTGGAAGGTCCGGACGCGGCGACGTTTTATAATATCGCGCTCGCGTACGAGGAACAGGAGGCATTCGACGACGCCTTCTCATACTACGAGCGCGCTATCGACGAAGAGTCGTCGTATCCCGAGGCGTGGTACGGACTCGGAAGCTGTTACGATGCCTACGGTCAGTTCGACTCCGCAATCGAGTGCTTCGAGCATGCATTGCAGCTCGAACCCGGCTCTCCGAAATTCTGGCGTGCAAAAGCCGATTCTGCATACAAGGCCGGCCGAGTGAATGCCGCGCTCGATGCGTATCGCAATGCGGTTGACCTTGATAACACGAACGAACACGCCTGGGTCGGCTATGCGGAAACGCTCTTCGAATCTCAGCGTCCGGAGAAGGCGCTTGAGGCATACCGGCAAGCCCTCCAGCTTGCGCCGGACTCCGCCGGCACGTACTTCCGCCAGGCCAAAGCCCTTCTCGCGCTCGGGCGGGCCGACGAAACCATTCGCTCCCTGAAAACCGCATTCCAGCTGGATCCAGCGACGAAGGAAGAATTTCGATTCGCCTACCCCGATCTGTACCGAAACGACCAAGTTCGCCAGATGCTGGGGCTCGACCGACGCTGATCCCCCGCAGTCACCTCTTTTGCCTCAACGACCTCCAGGCCGGTGCTCTATGCATCGGCCTTTTTGCGTACTGCGCACGACGCTCTATTCTGTTTTCGTCTCTTCCCCTCTATGATTCGCTCCCTTCTACGCTTCTTTGCCTCCGGCCTGCTTATGGGCGGCGCGGACATCATTCCCGGTGTCAGTGGAGGCACGATGGCGCTCATCGTTGGCGTCTACGAACGATTGGTCGCGGCCGTAAGCTCCGCAACGTCGCTTGCGGTTGCCCTCGTTCGCCTGGACTTTGCCGATGCGCGCCAACATGTTCGCGAAATCCCGTGGATTCTGGTTCTACCACTCGGGGCAGGCATCGTAGTCGCCGGAGCCATCGGCGCTCGGACGATCCCGCCGCTGATGGACGCCCACCCGCAACAGATGAACGGGCTCTTCCTCGGGCTCGTCGCGGCGTCGCTTGTCATCCCCGCGCTGCGGATCGACCGGTTTCGGCCGATGTACCTCGCGGTCGCGATTGTCTTTGGCGTCGTAACCTTCTTCCTCGTCGGGCTTCCCGTTTTCGCGACCGACGCCCCGTCGCTGCTGCGCGTCTTCGGTTCTGCGGCTATAGCGATTTGCGCGATGATCCTGCCGGGCATTAGCGGCGCCTTTCTACTGAAGGCGATGGGCATTTACGAGCCGACTCTCGAAGCGCTAAATGGCGTGCTGGAAATGAATGCTGCCCACCTTCCGTACGTACTGACCTTCTGCGCGGGCGCTGCCTCTGGGCTCGGCGCATTCGCGAAAGTGCTGGATTGGCTCCTCGAACATCGGCACGACCTGACGATGGCGGCGCTGCTCGGTCTGATCGCAGGCGCACTTCGCGCCCTCTGGCCGTACGTCAACGCGGATGGCGGTCTTCGCGGACCGGTCCCCGGTGAGCCGATTCTCCCCGTTATCGGTCTCGGCATTGCAGGTTTTGCTGCCGTAATCGGGTTGATCTGGTGGTCCCGGAAGGATACGGTCCAGGCAAGTGTCGAATGATCGCCCATCCACGTCCGGGCCCACCTCAATTTTCTCTTCTCCATGCCCTATGTTGGACCGGCGTGCGTTCTCGCGTGTGCTCTGATACATTCTCCTCGACGTATCGCCCCCATGCGCCTTTTTCTATCTTTCTCTCTTGTCCTCACCCTTCTAATTACCGGATGCAGTTCTACGGAGACTGCGTCTACTCCCTCCGCTGATCCTGGTACCCCCGAAGAGCCGCTCCAGACGGAGGTTGTCCGGTTGCGAGATGAGGTCCGGACGCTCCGCGACTCGCTCCAGTTTTACGACGACGTCGATTCCGGGCAATACTACCGCGAATTGCGGGCCCTGCGCGACCAGACGGCGCGGATGACGTACGAACTGGATGCCCTTCGCGACGGCGGACAAACGCTTTCGGAGCGACGAGTGGATCAGCTTTTTCAGCCTGCTTCAGCCACACTTACGGAGGGTGGCTTGGAAGCACTGAAGCCGGTCGCCGCCCAGCTGCGTCAGGCGTATCCCGAACGCGAAGTTCGAGTCGAAGGACACTCGGATGATACGCCGCTCGGTGAGTCGATGAAAGAGACGTACCCATCAAACTGGGAACTCTCCACCGCTCGAGCCGCTGCCGTCGTGCGCGCGCTGATCGATCTGAGTGGACTCGATGCCAACCAATTTGTAGCCGTCGGGTATGGCGCTACTCGTCCGGTCGCCAGCAACCGAACGGCGTCGGGGCGCCGGGCCAATCGTCGCGTTCGCGTGGCCGTTCTGCCACAACCGCGCGACTATTCACGCCCGTTCGAGACGTCCTGGTAGTCACCGAGTCCTCCTTCAATCAGACGAATGAAGACGCTCGTCCCCCGGTGCGCCCACGTGACAAATCGCTCTTTTTCCCTACGGATCGCTTTCCATGGCTCGTTTTCTTCGCACCGCAGGTGCCGTGATCGTCGTCCTGCTGCTTCTCTTCGTCGGCTTCTGGTTCTGGGCGTCGTCAGGGACGCTTCCCGAAAGCGAACGTGCACAGGTCAATAACTACGGGTCGTCCACTTTCCCGTCCGACACCGTGTCGGTGATGACGTACAACATCGGCTACTTGTCGGGCATGACGAACAACGAGCCGGTTGAACGAGAGAAGGCGCTGTACGACCGGAACCTCGAGACGGCGATCGAACTGATCGAGACGGCAGACCCAGACATCGTTGCTTTCCAGGAGATTGATTTTGCCGCTGCGCGATCGTTCGGCGTTCACCAACTCGACACGCTCGCACAACGCCTGTCGTACCCAACCGCGGCAAAGGTGGTTAACTGGGACGTTCGTTATCTACCGTTTCCGTACGGCTGGCCGTCCGTCCACTTCGGACAGGTCATTTCCGGTCAAGCGGTGCTCAGCCGGTACCCAATCGTCAAACACGAACGCACTGTGCTTGCAGAAACCTCGCGTCCGTACGTGAGCCGCGTGTTCTACCTGGACCGACTGGCGCAGCAAACCGACATTGTTGTTGGCGAAGACACATTGTCGGTGGTCAACGTGCACCTCGAAGCTTTCGAAGACTCCGTTCGCCGTGTGCAGGCGACAGAAGTTCGTGCGCTGCTCCAGCCGCTGGTCGCATCGCAGCGACCGGTGCTTTTGATCGGCGACTTTAACGCGATACCGGACGATCCCAACGATAAAACGCTCCAGCTCGCGACGGCGGGATTCGATCTAAAACGTGCAATGCCGTCGGTCTCGTCCCCGAGTGGCACATATCCGGCCCGTGATCCGAAGGCGATGATCGACCACATCTTCTATACGCCCGCTCACATTGAGCCCATTGCGACCGCAATTCACTGTGGACCAGCGGATGATCCGCCATCGGACCACTGCGCAGTCAGCATGCGCTTCGCCCTCTCCTCGGATTCCACGGCCGAGATGTCGACCGCTCCGTAAGGGGTCAAGGGCCGATCACGCGCAGGAGAACGTGGACAAACGACGCCACGCCGCCCAATGCAGTGCACGCAACGCCGAGACGCGCAAAGTGGGGTCGATGATCGTTGGCGAGTGCGAGGAGAAGAACCCCGACGCCGAGAAGTGCACTCAACGAGGCGAGACCGACATCGCCAAGAATCGCGAGAATGCCCGCGAGGAAAACAAAGGCGATGACGCTAAAAAGCGTTGAGGTAGAAACCGTCGTAGGCTCCGGACCAGCACCCGGATCAGAAGGCGGCTCGGACATAGAACAAGAAGAGCTGTGAGACAGCCAGAGATGCAAGAACCACGTCTGCGGTTCGATCAGATGGACGCCTCCCGGTATCGTTCAGTTCCGATGAAGACGAGCGCAGTCATGCCGGAGCGACCAGCGTACCGATTGCATCGATCAGCATAAACGCGACGGCAAGGGCAAAGCAGACGTAAGCAAACCGGCGCTGACGCGGATCATCTTCTGCCTCTGCGCCCGCCAGCAAGATGAGTCCGCCACTCAGGGTCACTGCAGCGGCGATCATCCAGGTATCGCGAAAATAAACAAAAGGAAGCCCCGTCACCGCCACAACGAGTGCGGCGATGCGGAGCGTCTTCGGATCGAGGATCGAGGTTGTATCCGACATCAAAGGACAATCGGTCGGCGTTCCGTTTCTCGGTCAGGCCGTCGCAGGCTCGCGCGACGCCGACTCTTCTGTATCCGCCGTCCAGTTGCGCGCTTCGGCGATCTTTTCGCACTGGTGACAGCGGATATCCCGATCCTTCGCCTTGAAACACGGGCGCGTGCTCCATGGCGCGGGAGCTTCGGGAAGGTTGAGCTGCGCAGCCGTGACCTCTGCCAGGGTTTCGATGAACTTGGGGTGGCTGTTGAGCGCCGGCATCACGTGGTAATGTGGAATCACCACGCCGTCGTCCTCCTCCAGCTCCTCCGGAATCTCGATCGCTAGCTCGTAGCTCGTCTCAATGTGCTCCGTCACGAAGGCGACGGGAATCACGAGGATAGCGTCTTTTCCTTGCTCCTCGTGGAGTCGAATGAGTTCATCGGGTGTGCCGGGTGTCAGCCATTCGGCGGGGCCGACCTTGCTCTGGAATGCCGTCGTAAACTCGCGGTCATGGCCTCTCTCCTCCATGACGTGCTTTACGGTCGAGTGCACGAGGCAGCAGTACGGATCGCGCCGCTTCTTCATTTCCTTCACCGGCGTCCCGTGGGCCGAGAAGAGAAGGTGTACGTCGTCGCGGATCTCTTCAGGGAATTTCTTCAGCCCCTCGTCGATGCGGTCAGAGATGGCCTGTACGTATTTCGGATACGCTGCGTACTCGAACACGTACGACGTCGGCCATTCCGGAATTTCGCCGGCCTTTTCCAGCTCTTTCCAGTAGGAGAGCGACGCACCCGTCGTCGTCTTCGAATACTGCGGATACAGTGGGAGAAGTACGACTTTGTCGACGCCGTCCTCCTCCATTTGCTCGGCCGCTTCCTCGCTAAACGGCTTCCAGTACCGCATCGCGATGTACGTCTTGAACGTCGCGCCCGAGGACTCGCCGTAGCGCTCGTTCAGCATCTGCTCAAGATGGTCGGACTGCTCCCGGGTGAGATCGTTGATGGGGGAGCCACCGCTGTCCTCGATTTCCGCGTAGTCTTCTGCGACAGATGGCGCGCGAAGTTTCGAGATCAGCCGGCAAACGGGGTGGCGCAAGAACCCGGGCAGTGGGATGTCAATAATCGCCGGGTCCATGAACAGATTGTACAAAAACGGGCGAACCGTATCCTGCGAGTCCGGTCCTCCGAGATTTAGCAAAACTACGCCGACAGTGTCGCCCGGCTGGACGTCTAACGCGTCCGCGGAGAAGAACGACCCATCGACGATGCGCTGGTCCTGATTGTAGTTTTCGTAGTTGTAGCGACGCAGAAACTCGCGGGGCGTCATGGGCGGACGGGATCAGTGGGGTGCATCGAGATGACAGGGACGACGTATGTACGTCGAAGTGCTGCGACCGTGCACACGAAGCGTGGAATATTGCACGCGTGTAACGATCATGAGGATCGCGCGGACGCCATGTCTTCTGGCTGGTCCGCGGGCTCGAAGGAAGACGATAAACGCTTGCTATGGAAGTGGGTTCAGGTCCACTGAATTTCAACATCCCCTGTGCGGCTGGCCCTGACTCAGGGACCAGCCTTCGACCAGAGTGATTATCGTGCAGCACACTCGCCCAAACCACAGCGGAAAGGCGAAAGAATAAACATACCCACATATAAACCCACATTTTGCCCCGACTGGCACCCGGGGCGAAATACTAGTCGCGAGAGTATCGAGATCGCCCCGAAACGCGACTTCTACCGAACGCCACCCAACCCCTGGATCACGGCACGATGTCGCCGCACAAGACAATCTGAAGGGTCGTTTTTGTGAAGGAATGGTTCAGATATGTGCTTTTGCCCCATCATTCGCAGAATTGATGAAGCGAGCGTGGTGGCCATGAAATGATCCGGTGCTTCTTCAGGAAGAAGAGTTCAGAACCTGTTTGGCGGACAGCCTTCGTCCATCCAACGGTACGGACCTCCCGACGGTCGGTCCTCGCGAGGCTTTCACCACCAGGCTCGGGTGATCTCGCGCACTGTGTTTACTGCGTCATTGCGAGAGGATCGAATGATAGACATGAATGGGTACGCTAAAGATTTCAAAGTGCATCCGCCAAACAGGTTGTCAGTCTTCCGTTCGGGCCGTTGGGACCGTTGCCGCCGAGTCTGTCGCCGACGCACGATCTCCGCCATTCTCGTCGTCCGTGCTCTGGCGATACCACTGGCCCATTCTATCTTCGAACCATTGCAGTAATGCAGGAAGGAAGACGACCGCCGATAGAAGGGTCGTACCAATTCCCACAACGGCGAGCGACCCAATCGAATTGAGCCCAGGATGAAAGCTGAGTAGCAGTCCACCGAATCCCATCATGGTTGTAAGTGAACCGATAGTCACGTGCTCGCCCGTTGAGCGAAGCACCTGAAAAATCGAGCCCCAGCCCTCCTCGCGATAGCGGTGCACCAGGTGGACGCCTGCGTCATTGCCAATTCCAAGAACCGCCGGCAGGACGATCATATTGTAGAAGTTGAGTTGCAGGCCGAAGATTTCCATGAGCAGCAGCATCCACAGAATTCCCACGACGAGCGGGACGAGCGCGAGGGCGGCCCAGCGCACGCTGCGGAAGTTCAGATACATGAGAAGTGCGACAATCAGGAAGGTGCCGAGGACCATCCAGGGCGCCTCGCTTCGCATAATCCGCAGCATATCTGCCGCTACCAGGGAGGTCGATGCAGCGTGGTAGACCTCGCCCTCATTTGTTCGAATTGTGCCCACATCCTCGAGGAAGGCAATCGATTTACGCCCGTCCGACAGACCGACCGACGGGTAAATGATAACAAATGTGCCGATTTCCCCCGACTTGGTCGTAAACTGCTTGCGCAGGAAGTCGGGCAGTTCGATCAGTTCGATTGCGTCCCTCGTCTGCGCGGCGCGGCGGAGCTTATCGATGGCTTCGCCTTCCTGCCCTTTCAGGTACTTGTTGTTCTCCAGCAGGTCACGGATGTTCGCGATGCGCTGGAGCTTCGCCTGACGAGCCGTGTCCGCGAGCGGGAAGCGCTCCTGCAGACTTTCGACGCTAAGAATGGTCGGCGAGGTTGTGTCGCGACGTGCCTTTTCACGAACGGCTTCCACGATCTCCGGCACGTCCTCCTGCGAGTCCGCAAGGATATACGCCGGGTTTCGCTTGGACGGACCGCTGGTCGTGTCCGGTGGCGAAATACGACCGATCACCTCGGCTCGCTCTTCATATTGCGTATAGTCTGGCTCCAGCGCACCGAAGTCGTACTGAAATCCGACCTGAGGAATCATGATCACGGCCGCCACTACGGCCAGGACGCTGCCGACCACAATCGGGCGAGCGGCCGGGAAACGGCGATCCTCACGGGTCGAAGTGCGGTTATGCCGGGGTTCGCCGTCGCCGGATCTGGCCATCGCGACGTTGCTCCGGAGGTCAAGCAGATTCCCGCGCTCGAGTAGCCCCAGAAGCGCCGGCATCACGATCGTCATGGCGATGAGGGCGAAAATAACGCCCGTTCCGGCGATGGCACCAAACTCAGAGAATCCCTTGAAGTCGGCAGGCGTGAGCACGTACAGGGCGGACGCGGTGGTCAGTGCACCGACGGTAATCGCCTGTCCGGTGGACACGAACGTCTCCTCCGCGGCGCTGGTGATGCTTCGACCTTCCGCGCGCTCCTCCGCGTAGCGCCCGTAAAAGTGGATGCCAAAGTCGATCCCCAGGCCAAAGAGGACAAGGCCCAGCGTCGAGGTCATGAGCGTTAAGCGCTCGAACATCAGATAGGCAAACCCGCCGGTCCATGCCAGACTCATCAACAGCGGCAGACCGATCACAAGCGCCATGATGGGCGTACGAAAAAGCTCCTGCAGCATGACGCGAGGACGGAATCCCCCGCCCCCGGTACGCGCCATGTTCGCTTTGTAGAAAAAGTATCCAACGACAAGCAGGATTACGGCAAGGACGCCCGTCCCGAAGGATCCAGCCACATCATTCTGAATCGTCTTCACTTCGACCAGGCGGCGGTACAGACGCCCGGCGAGCGTCACCTCCATCTCCGCATTGTACGCGTCTGGCTCCATCTGGTCGACAAGTCCACGGAGATCGCTATAGAGTTGCTCGATGAAAGCAATGTCCGTGTTCGTGCCGCCCGGGTAAAAGCGCAGAACGAGGGTTGTGGAGTCCGGCGACACAGGGTACCGCTTCCCGACGAGATCATCGTACATTGCTTCGAGCTCTCGCCCCGATGCCTCTCCATCCTCTTCTTCCTCGTCGTCGAGATCGAAGTAGAACGGGTTCGCCTCGAGTTTCGCCTGCTCGATTTGTTCATCGAGATAATTCTCGACCTGCCTCAACTCTTGATCTGACGCAAAGTAGAGTGCGTTATCCTTCAGGTACTCCACGTCCCGCTTGTATTCCACACGCGTGAGATACGACTCGCCATCCGGCCCTTTCAGGTCGAGCGCTTTCGGAATCAGCGCCTCGGCGAACTCCTTATTCGCTTCGAACGACGGGCTCGTAATGCCCACGGCGACGTCACTTTCGCCCCCGACGGTCTCTTTCAGCTCGTTCAGCGCCTGCACCGACGGACGATCTTCGGGGATGAGGTTCGCAAGGTCTGAATCGATGCTGAGGTTCCGCGCGAGCATGCCCCCCGCCGCCGTAAGCAGAGCAGCGGCCAGGAGGACCCAGCCAGCATTGCGAACGACGCCGCGTATGAAGGGACGAAGCGATTCGAAAAGGCGATGCATGAAAGCCGAGGTTGGGTGAGATCAGAACAAATACCCGACTGAATTCGAAAGCCGGGCGACAGAAGGGTGTGCGTCGGATCAGCGGTCGTGCAGGCCACAGCTGGCTGGACGACGCCTGGATGTCATCTGTTATTTGCGCTCGAACGGTGGCAGAAGACGAATATCGTCGAAGTGAACTTCAGCCGTGTCATCGGTGGTGTCGGAATCGCTCCAGAACGTGATCGAAAGCGGTCGGTTGGGCGGGTCCTCGCCGAAGACCTGACGGTAATCGCTGGGGATGTCTCGCATGACCTCTTTCCACTCGCCCATGCGAGGTTCTCTTGCCGAATCCACAACGATCACTTTGAGCGGTCCGAAAGATACGACCGAGCCCACGGGAAGCGACGAGCTATAGGTGTATTTGATGCTCTTCGGGCGTCCGAGCCAGTCGGACCCAAACGTCACGTAGAGAGCGCCTCCTGTATCATTCTCTCCCCGCTCGCTTGCGCCATCCGGAAGTTTCACGGCTCGCCATCGCCATGCGATCCGTGAATGGGTTTTCAGATTCCAGTCAAATTCCTTACCGTTGCGCTGCGTGTAGCGGAGCGCTTCGCCTTTGGTCGAGACGCGGAGGTATCGATTCCCAGACTGTTTTTTTACTTCGACCGTCTCGCCGGGATCGCTCGCCTGATCATATGAAATGACACTCTTATCACGCTTCACAAAAACCCACTGCTCCGGAAAACTTCCGGGTTTATACGACTCGAAATCATCTACAATGATCGGAGACGGTGCAGCCTGTTGCTCTGCCGCGTCACTCAACGGCTGAGCCTCGACGGCAGACGGAGCGGCTGATGCACTCAGCAGCACGCCGATCAAAACGGAAACAAGGAGAACGAGGGGCGGGCTCTCCAAGACCGGCGCTTTCATCAGAGCGGTACGCTCCATAGTAAGACATGCTTTTGTTCGAAGAACGGGATGACATAGCCGCTCGCCAAGTCGAAGAGGTAACGAGTCCACCTTCGCACGAGCAATGATTAAACGGCGGACACGCTGCAATTCGTGCTCGGGTCCACCCACCGCATACACGATTTCAGTATCGGCGGTGTTTAACTGTGAGCACGGGGGCTAGTTTGACGTTTATACCTCTAACGTTCGCAATATCACCTGTTTGAACTGAAGCACACAGTTACGTTACAGCAGAACCGAAAGGGAAATTCCTCAAGATATAATTGCTTGCTCAGCACCAACCACAAGGAGGTTCAAGACACGCCAGTGCCTCCATTGGCGTACATCCCTAGCTGGTATTTCGGGATGTCGCATAAGGGAAAACCTCACGTCAAGCTGGGCCGAATCTATCACTTGGACTCGGGCCCATTGCCCGTTCTTACGTGAAGAGCGGGCTTCCCCGTCAAGTAGCACTGTAGATTCCTTGCGCGACCTATGAATCCATATCAGAGATCTCTCCGCGTAGTTTCGGGCACTCTTCTCGTGTACGTCGTGCTCGTCGCCACTCATCTCGGCGAGTTTTGGCCATTTAGCATCTACCCCATGTTCTCGAAGGCGGGTCAACCCTGGTCGCGAGCTATCGTGCGTGAAGTCCCGACCGATGCCGATGCTACATCCTGGGAAAGCATTCGTCTCGACCAGCTGCCGGGGACAGCCTTTCCTATGCGCCCCAATGGCATCAACCAGAACGATATCGCCAATTATATCTCAAAAACGGACGTATGGACTCATTCCCGACTCCGGGGATTCCGGAGTCTTTTTGAAGGCACGCATTCATTCGATCGACCGCTTCGTGCTTACAGAGTCCGAGGAACCCTGGCCGGTGACAGTGTCGATGTTTGGGTGACGCCCCTCTTAGAAATGACTGCGGACACCACGTTCTTTCATCCATCCGTAGCTGTCGATCTATCCCCCCGACATGAACAGTCCGCTTACGCCAGCACAACATCTGACCGCTAACCCTCCTACTTCTGGAGCAATCTTGACTTCGACGACTTCTTCCCGCTCTATCCCTGCCGCATGGTGCCGACATGAAGAATTACGCCCGGGCGCTGAGTCATCAGCTCTTTGACTTCAATCGTGATGAAACGTGGGGAGACATTTGGCATGTTCGGCTCGTGGAGCTGTTTCTGATTGGCTACACGCTTGACTTCTGTTGGACCTGGGGGACATATATCCAGAACAACATCACGGAGGTGATGCTACCGCTCGGAATCGCCGAGCATATTGACATCTCTTTTCTCTTCGACCACAATCTGGCGATCTGGAACGCCGCGATCATTACGGCACTGCTGTTTCTTGGACTTTTCCGCCTGTGGCGCCCTGCATACGGTGTAGCCATCGTACTCTTCCACCTGCAGTATGTGGCCCGCAACTGCCTAGGCGAGATCTCTCATGGTTCCAACCTCGTCGGGATGGGCATCCTCCTTCTGGGTCTCGCGCACCTGTTTTTCACCGGGGCGTCGGAACGGCGACGGTTTTTAATGGGATCGCTGTATTTCTTCATTGGTCTCGGCTACACCTCGGCTGCAGTGTGCAAGCTCGTCGGGACCGGCATCTACTGGCCCGATGGTCACCACCTCATCATGTGGATCACCGAGCGAAGAGTGGACGTGATTTCGAAGTTCGGTGCCTTCCAGCCAAACGGACTCCAGAATCTCGTACTTGGCGATTACCGCTGGGGCACCCTCATCCTGATGTTTGGTCTTCTCGCGGAGGCGAGCAGTTTCCTGATGTGGTTTAGAAAACTCCGCTACGTCATCGTGATGCTTGTCTTCTCCATGCACATTGGCATTGTGGTCTCGATGAACATCTTCTTCGAGGCATCGACGTACTTTTTGCTTCTACTTGGGCTGCCCTGGCACGACCTGCTTAACTTCGGTCGAGACAAACTTCTGGGTTTTCCGAAGCGAGAGGTATCAGAAACTGCTCCGCCGTTGATGGGATGACCGTTGAGGATCTCTCATTTCGCACGCAATAAGCCGCACCTGCCTCAACCCAAAACCGATTCAAGACCGCATACAACTCGCTTTGCGGCATCGCTGAAATCGAATCTTTCTTTCCCTACTATCTCATCGGTAATGACCAAAGCGACCGTTCAGCGCCTGTTTGTCTTTATTTTTGCCGGCCTGATCGCTCAATACGCTCTTGTCGGCGTGATGGGTACTGTGGCGTCCGAACCCTGGCCTGCAGTTGTACTACCGGGATTCAAATCGGTATACGACAATGGAGACGAAATTGTATTTGACAAGGCCTCGATACAGATCCGCTTTACAGACGGAGGGTCGGCAATTGTTCGCACACCTATGTTTTTGCATGAAATGCCCGGATCGCACCACGCAGTTTTCCTATCGAGGCAATGCCGCCCGGCCTCCCTCAGTGGGACCCGTGCTACAGAGCGATGCATGCGCGATGAAAAGCGGCAGTGGTTCGTCTCCCGCGCACACACATTCTTTCCAGATCGATCGGTGAAGAGCGTGGACATCGTGTGGTCTCGCCTCCGATTTGCCCCTAACGTTGATGCAGAACCGCGTCATACACCGCTCGACACCCTCCGGCTCAGTGTCTAAACGCCCTCTGGTGCGTTTACTGCCTACTAACGAAGAATTGCTTTCTGGCTGAGGTTTGTCCAATGGCTACGTTGTCGTCTTGGCTTCACCACCGAATATTTGACTCGTGCAAGGTAACAGCAGAGGGACTCGCTCTTTATCGCATCGCGACCGCGAGTTTCGTCTTACTGTTCGGAGGGCCCGGATTCAATCCGTACTTCGCGTTTGCCCCGTTCGCAACGCTTCCGGATGCGATGTACTTGCCGCCCCCGGGTGTGATGCAACTGATTCCCGGATTCCCGTCGGAGGTGTTTTTTCAAACACTTCAGGTGATGATCGTTCTCGCCTGGGTTGCCATTTTATTTGGATACCAAACGCGAATTGCGTCGCCGCTGGCGACTGTCTTAATGCTCGTGGGATTTGGCTACACCTATTCGGTCGGCAAGATAAATCACAACATCCTGTTCGTGCTGCTTCCGTTTGTCATGGGCCTATCGAATTGGGGAGCTGCCTTTTCAATCGATGCCAAGAGAGGTCGCGTTTCTCCTGATACCGCAAGCTGGCCCATTCCGCTCATGATGCTCCTAACCGGGTTTGCCATGTTTACTGCTGGCTTTCCTAAAATCTTGGGCGGGTGGCTCGACCCCGTGACGCAGGCAGCACGGAGCCGTTTCGTGAAGGGCTTTTTTGTAAACGACCGGACCGACCTTCTTGCAGAGGCGGCGTTGACGGTCCAGAGCGACGTTCTATGGGAGCTACTCGATATAGCCACTGTGGCCTTCGAGATCGGATTTCTCTTTGCTCTCGTAAGTCCGTGGTCAACACGGCTGTTTGCAGCCGGCGCAGTGTTCTTCCACACAGGCGTGATGCTCATCATGAACATTGCCTTCCCCACCAATTTCATCGTCTACGCGGCCGTTCTGCCATGGTCTCGCATGGCAGAACCCGTTCACACATGGGTGTCTAGGTTACGTCCTTTTAGTACAGCAAGGTACGTCTCTGCAGCGGGTATCGTCGCTATTTTCTTCACAATCGTAGGTTCTCCTCTTCTCTGGCTCGACTTCGGCCTTGCGTCCGACCTTCAACCGGTCGACATCCTGGTTGTGGTCCTCGGTCTGCTTACAGTGCTGGCTCTTGTCATCCTGAAAATGTGGAACCGCAGTGTGAGACTCGGCCACGAATTATATCGCCCGCTTAAACCCAACGTCGAATCGTCGAGCCAGCAATAGAGTCGCTGGAAAGGAAATATCCTAGACCCTAAATCGCGCTTTCGCAATGCTGCGTGAATCCGACCGCGCCAACCGCAGGATACAGCGTACCCCTCACATGAGGGGTACGCTGTATCGGAGAGTTGCGTCATTCGTCATCCTTGCATCTTGGTGATCCTTTCCCACTTGCGTTAGAAAGGATTGGAAGCCACGCTCAGCGACGCTACATGCACCTGAGCTATAAAAACGGATCCAGAAACGCATCTGCTGGTAGGTCCGTCCCCTCTGGCTCTTGCTTCTACCGGTTTACGCTCATGCGACTCCTCTTTGTCACGCAGGATTTTCCTCCGGCTGTCGGCGGAATCCAAACGTACTCTTGGGAACTGGTTCGCCGGTGGTCAGATGTTGGAGCTGTTCACGTGATTGCCCCGAGTCACAAAGATGCTAGCGATGTCGATACTTCCCTTTCGGCACGAGTCACGCGCGTACCGACAGCTCCGGAAACGTTGCCCCTGCGTGGCATCCCGTCGATCATTCGAGTAGCCCGCTCATTTCAGCCGGATATTGCTTTTCACGGCCAGTGGCATACACTGGGAGCCTCACTGCTTGCACAACGTCTTACGGGCTTCCCCCGACGAATCGTATGTGCTGCCCATGGGCGCGAACTTCTATTCAACCCACTGCACTCTATTCCACTCGTACGATCGACCTATACCCTTCTGCGGCGGTCGCTGCTGCGGATACCGGATCTGTTCGTTCCTGTGAGTCGCTACACGGCGGACCTTCTCCATAGCGAAGGAGTGGACCCAGCACGTACTCACGTTATGCCTAATGGCGTTGACCCAACACGCTTTCAGCCACTCACGCACTCGAACGTGCGGGCGCAGTTGGATATGGCCGACCGCCCCACACTTTTGACGGTTGGACGACTCGTGCCGCGAAAAGGCCTCGACACTACGATCTGCGCCCTCCGTTCCGTTCTAAAAAGCGTTCCTGATGCGCAGTATCTCATTGTTGGCTCAGGCCCAGACCAGGAACGACTTCAGCATCTCGTCTCCCATCACGACCTCACTGACTCTGTTCATTTCATCGGACGTGTGGCGTGGGACAGTCTTCCACAGTACTATAACGCAGCAGATGTCTTCGTCATGCCCTCGCGCGAAGACCCGCCGGATGTCGAAGGCTTCGGGCTCGTATTTCTTGAGGCGAATGCCTGCGGGACCCCCGTCGTGGGTGCCGCCGCGGGTGGGGTGCCTGATGCCATTATTGATGGAGTCACCGGCTACCTTGTGCCTCCCGCAGACCCGGATGCCCTAGCAGATGTACTCGTTGATCTGCTCAAGCATCCGGCTCGCGCACGAGAGATAGGACAAGTTGGACGCCTGCACACGGAAGGAGAAGCCAGTTGGGATCACGTAGCCAACGCGATGTTGCACGAGATCCGGGCAACACTCTGAGCGGAGACGAGCGAAGTCCCTCGGTAATGAGCGCGTCTTGAGCGTAATATTGCGCACGGATGACTGTTTTCAGCGTATCTTCAGTACGCTCGGCCCGACCCGTGATGCTTGGCATCGATCATGCCTCATACAGATGTCCCCGCATTTGCACACGACCGATGGGGCAGCATTTCGTGGTCGGGCAACTCTAGTATGTTGATTCTCTGCCGGACGCTTTCTCTTCTTTCCCTGTGCCATTTCCTATCCAATGCCCCATCGACTCCGCCACCTTTATGGTTCTCTGAAAGAAAGGTGGCAAACGGTCTCGCAGAACCCCACGGGGCAGAAAGTAATAAAGGTATTCCGTTGGGTGGTCGTTGGGGCAATAGCAAGCTACTTAGTCTACCAGCTTAGCGAGCTGGGCTGGCGCAAGCTCTGGACGTCGTTGCCGACGACGCCGGCCTTTTACATCCTGCTCGTTCTGATGTACGTCACACTTCCCGTAACCGAAGCCGTGATCTACGGAAAGGCCTGGGAGGTCTCATCTCGAAAGCTCCTTCCGGTCCTCTTCCGGAAGCGCGTCCTTAACAACGACGTGCTTGGCTATTCGGGAGAAGCCTATTTCTTCCTGTGGATGCAGCGGAATTCGCAGATCGAGCGGCGCCGCCTGCTGACGACGATCAAGGACAACATGATCATTTCGTCCGTCGCGTCCACGTCCGTCGCCTTTTTGCTCCTCGCGGCGTTCTTCCTATCGGGGCAGGTCCAACTGCTGGAGCAGTATCTTCCGGACGCCACGTCGACCCTTGCCGCAGCTGTTGCAATCATCATCGTTGTGGTAGCCGTCGGTCTCGCCTTCCGCAGGGCCATTTTCTCGCTGTCGGCCTCCTTGCTCGGCGTATTTGCGCTCGGCCACCTGGCCCGGTTCGTCTTCAACAACGGGTTCCAGGTCACGCAGTGGGCGCTCGTGATTCCGGAGGTCCCGCTCGGCACGTGGATCACGTTGCTTTCGCTCTACATCATCATCAACCAGGTGCCCCTTATCCCGGCACGTGGTCTCTTCTTCGTGACAGCGAGTGTGGAGCTTGCGGGAACGCTTGAAGTTCCTGCTGCCGCTGTCGCCAGCATGCTGCTGGCACAGAACCTGATCGATCGCGGGCTCAACTTTCTGGTATACATCGGAACCACCGCCGCAGAGGCTACGGGGAGTGAACCCACCCCGGATGATGAAACTGCCATTCCAGAGGAGATTCGCTAACTGCTGTTTGGTCCACTTCCACTTCATGCCGCTCTTTCGTCCTCCCGCCTCGGTTTCCGCTATCGGGCAAAACGCCAGGATCGCCATCGTTCTGATCGTGATGGCTCTCTTCTGCGGTTCGCCTGTCGCCCATGCCCAGACGACATCGTCGGACACGACGACGGCTTGGACCGTCCGGCTGGGAGCAGATGCCCTGCTGGCGTCGGACGACGGCCCAGCGTTCTGGGCGTACAGCAATCAGTATGGGACGGTAGACCGCACGTCGTCGAACGGACTCATTCGGGCCTTCGCAGAGCGTCGCACATCCTTTTCCCCTTCACTAACGTTCGCCACGGGAAGCGAAGTGATTGCGCGCACGTCGGAGAACCCGGACGCATTTGCCCACCAACTTTACGGACGGCTCCGGTATCACGACTTCGAGTTGCAGGCCGGCTGGTGGGAAGACGCGCCGAGCGGACTGCTCCATCCGACGCTATCCATCGGCTCGCTTGGGCGTAGCCGCCACGCTCCAACCCTGCCGAAAATCGCCCTTCGCGCGCCATCGTATGTAGATGTGCCGGGAACGAATGAGGCTCTCGCCGTCAAGGGGTACTTCGCTCACGGCTGGCTGGGCGACGATCGCTACGTGCCGGGCTCGCTGCTTCAGGACAAGTCGCTCTATTTCCGGGTTTTCCGTCCCGACCAGCGTGCACAGCTTCACGTCGGCCTGCTCATGCACACGATCTGGGCCGGGACGCATCCGCGGTACGGTGATCTGCCCGACGGACCCATCACCTTTCTTCGCGTGATGGGAGGCCGTGCTGGCGACGTTGATGCCCCAGATATCGAGCAAGACGGATCCCTCGGCGCATCGTCGGCCGGCTACGATCTAGGCGCATCGTTTTCGTATGGAAGCACGGATGTCCTCCTCTCCCGATACTTCCACCACACCGATCGGCCCTCCCTCTTTTTCCGCAACCCATGGGACGGGATCTGGGGACTTCGGGTCGAGCGCCCTCAGGGACAGCTTCTGGAAACGGTTCTCTGGAATCACCTGCGCACCACGCGGCAAAACGCCAGGTTTTCGCAGGGGGAAGAGCGCGGAGAAGACACGTACTACAACAATTCGCTGTACTTGAGCGGGTGGACGTACGAGAACTGGGTGCTCGGATCACCGCTCATGTTGAAGAATGAGAACGGTCCGGGCGTCTCAAACAATATCGTGGTAGCGCACCACCTCGGCGTTGCGGGTCAACTTCCCGGTGACGTGGACTACCGACTGAAGGCAACCTACAGCCGGAATTACGGAGCGCAGCACGTCTGCAGTGATGCAAGTTGCACCCAGCGGATCGACCGTCGAACACCGCGCACAGATCAGTACTCTCTCATGGCGGATTTTTCGAAAACGGTAAATGCACTTACTTTTCGAGCAGCGGTTTTCGCCGATTCTGGCGCGCTGTACGCCGATCGTACGAGCGTTCTGATTGGATTCTCATGGAAAGCGACCGGTGGGCCGATCTTTTAGGGTGGGTTTTCCCCTCGTTCCTCCATACCTTTGCGACATAGCCCCGTCCGAAACCACAGCGCGAACAAGTACCCTGCTTTCCTGATGCCCAACACCTACGAGACGATCCAGGTCGGCGATTCTTATAAGTGGAATAAGGTCGTCACGGCGGAGGACGTAAAGTCGTTCGCACAGATCACCGGTGACGACAACCCGATCCATGTCGACGAGGACTATGCAAAAGAACACTCCCGCTTCGGCCGCCCTGTCGTGCACGGTGTTCTTTTGCTTGGCCTGATTTCTAAAGTTCTGGGTCGCGATTATCCTGGCCACGGCAGCATCGCTGTCGCGATCTCTTGTCGCTTCCTCCGCCCCGTGACAGTTGGCTCGGAAGTTACGGTCGAGATCAAAGTATCTGAGAAGCTTGAGTCCAGCAAGCACATCAAAGTGAAGGTCTACATCTACAAGGAGAACAAGATGGTCCTCGGGGGCGAAGGCCGCGTCATTCCACCGACCGAAGAAGATGGCGAACTGCAGATGCCCGAGAAGTAGTCGCTGATGCCGGGGCCGGACGAGGTTCAACACCGGCCCTCCGTCGCGAACTCTTCTGCATCGTCTCCCTCCTCTCTTCCGGTGATCCTGCCGCGGCGCCGTCGTTCCGCGGATCTGCACCGGTTGTCGCCGAATACGTCAGGCACGCTCCTCCCCACCGGTCGGCCTTCCAGACAAAGGCCACGAAGGCCTCTCCGCGAGCCGTCTGTCGACCGTTCATGTACCGCTATCGGCCCACTCTGTACGTTCTTTTCCCGCTGCCCCCCGTCCCCTTGCTCGTTTTCTCGCTCCGGCGCTCCCCGTGTCGCCCGCTCCGCATGACGCACCTGCTATCCATCGTTGGCCTGTTGGTCGCCGCTCTGCTGACGCCTGCCGTTGCCGAGGCATCGCGCCCGGTTGTGGCGGATACGACGACGGCCGACTCCGCACGCACGCCGATATCCGTCGACGAGCGGCCGGCGGAGCGCGAGATTTGTCCTGTCGGGTGCACGCCCGTACCGAACCGTGTAGACTATTCGCCGCTTCCCCCGCAGGCCACACTCTCGTACTGGGCGCAGTCGCGACGGCTCATGATTCTGGATCGGGAGCACTCCGTGGGCAACCGCTTCTTCGACCGAGGCGTCTTTCGGCATGTCACGCCGTTCACAGATCGCGAGTACGAGCTCGATCTGATGGCCTACCGGTTCAGCCCATTCGAAAACGCACAATGGACACGGGCATCCGGTGGGCTGCGGATGCGAGCCGGCAGTGTGGAACGCGACCTCTGGGCGATCAAGACCGAAATCAAAAACACCGTTGCGCTCGGTGATAGCGCCCGGCATTACTTCACGATCGATGGCATCATTCAGGAGGACCCGCAGGTGCAGCGATCGTGGCTGCAGATGAGCTATGCCTATCGTCTCGCGCCGCACCACGCGGTCGGACTACGACACACGTTCTCCCAGTACAAATATGACCTGGACGTCACGCCCTATTACGCCTACGCATCTCCTAAATGGGGGCAGGCATCGGTCGGCCTCACGTTCCTGAATGCGTATAGCAACTTTATCTACGAGCGCCTCGGCATTAATGAGGAGGTGCTGGACATCGTCCGCGTCTACGAGACGAAGCCCCTTCTTCTCGAGCTAAGCTACTCCTCGCCCACAACCTACGCGTTGCGTGGAGAATTCCATGCGGGACTGCAACCGAAGACGCGAAGCCTCTACTTTTCTCAGACGGCAGATTCGTACCGCTTTCGGGACGCGGAGACTGCCCACTATCTCGGGGCTCTCCTTGAGTACCGGCTCGACCCCGTCACGGTCGGCGTCTACGTTCAGCAAGACGGTTCGTCGCTTGCCCGAGAGACAGCGGGAGACAGCCTCGACACATCATATCGGACGGAGCAGACGCAGCGGAGAGTCGGTGCGTACGTGCGCACGTCATGGCGCAAATTCCGGCTTGAGGCCAACGCGTTTACGGGCTTCTACGACGACATTCAGTCGGGCGACAACTTCGAGATGTCCACACTCGATGAGGCCTTCGCCTTTACAACAGAGACCAACGGCGTTCATTCGCGCCTCGTCTATGAACCGGAGGGATTGCCGTTTTTCGGCGTCGAGTACCTGACGTTTCTTCGGCGCCTTCCCGCAAACGCCCGGGCCCTGGTCCCGTGGTCTGGCAAATACTGGGACATCGGTCCCGACAACTACCGGCTCGTCGGCCTGATTGGCTACCGCTTCGGTCGCGGTTCGGTCGCGATGGGCATCGGCTACGATACGGACGGCGACTTCAACGCGGATAAACCGGCGCCCCTCAAGCGGTTCGACAACGGCTTCTTCCGCTTTGCGATGACGTGGTAGCAACGACTGGACTACGATGGATCTACCTCGCCGGCGGAGCGCAGCGCGTCTTCTGTGGTAGCGTCCTCCTTGTCAGCTGCCTCCTCCATCGATGTCAAGCTGGAATCGTCTACTCCAATCTCTTCTCCACCGTCTTTCACAGACAGTGCTGTAAAAAGCGCAAAGTTAAGCACGCGGTCAATAACACTGCGAGAGAGCAGCATTCCAGCCACAACCGCGACGGGGACACCGAGAGACTCAGATGCTTGAATGCCAACGCCAGCAAATACAAGGTCGCGTGATGGGATGAACGGGATTCGATTTAAGGCGACCAGAATCACGAGCAACGTTGCCCAGGCCTGAAAAGGCGCATCTGGAACGACGACCCACCACTGAATCACCTGCACCACGCTGGTGACGACGAAGCGGGCGAAGTGAATGCTCAGAACGTATCCCAGCGTTCCCGCCCCCAGCGTGAAAAGAGTTTTCCGGAAGCGGACAAAGAGGCCGATGATCATGATGAACGCCAGTCCGCCGAGCGCGATATAGCCCGGTGTTGCGTTTCCGATTAGCTCTTCTAGAGCCACCCATCCGAATGAGAGAAAGCTCACGAGGATTAGCGCCGCAACCGTGATCGAGGCAACCGAAGACAGAATCAGATTATCTTTAATCTCGCCGGCAATCTGCCGGGTCGGTCGGCTGAGGCGCTTCCGGGCATGGGCGAGAAGAAAGAACTCGCCTGAATATCCAACGACATCCGCGTTAAGGACACGCTTTCGCATCATCAGTGAGAGAATGTCGAGCTTCGGCATCTCCCAAAGTCGTCCGTAAATCGCGGTTTCCGCAACCGGCAGCGTACAATAGATCACTAAGATGGTAAGGTAAAAGTAGGGCGTTGTAGGCAAGGATCGCCACAACTCCCCCCATCCAATCTGGGTCAGCTGGTAGATCAGGTACATGATGACCCCGCCGACCACAAGGTACCGCAACCAGCGCAGAAGCACTTTTCCACGATCAGAGTCCGTAAAGCGCCGAACCCGTTCGCGAAGTGTATCTAAATCAGTCATCAACTATTTCTCCGATCCTATCTTCTTTCCGGACGTCGTCACTGCGGACTGTACCGCATAAGCACACGGTTTCGATTCAAGATGTCCGGTATAACACGGCCGTCCCGTACGGGCTTTTCTCGATTTCAGGCGGCCCTGTCTCCAGTTCGCTCGCCCATCGGTCGGCTATTTCGCTCTCGTCAGGACGGTATGCATCGTCCAGCACAATCACGGCGTTACCGCTGAGATTGTCTCTTAGCACCGGTACAGCAGGATACCGGGCCAGCGAACGAGTGCTCTGAGGTGGGCCATCTACGAAGAGCACATCAATCGGAGGTAGATCGACGTCGCCAACGTCATACCAGGGCCAAACCTCTCCGCCGATCTCTGTATCAACCAAGGGGGCGTGAATGACGTCGACGCGATGACTTAAGCCATGCTTCTCGATCTGAGACCGCGTCATTTCGGTATATTCTGCTGAGTGATCGAGCGAGATGACCCGACCACGGTCCAGTTGCTCCATAACATAGCTCATCACCACAGTTGATGAACCACTTCCAACCTCTAGGACAACCTCGGGCTGTTTGTCGCGAACCAGACGAATCAACGTAGCTGCGAGCTGCGGCGAAATGGCCCATTCGGTAAGATCCGGTAGAGGTGCTTCAACATCCAGCATCTCGTAGACGAAGAGAAGCGCCTGGATATGTTCATTCTGGGCAATGTCGTCTTTCGCCCGGCTCCGGTACACATTGAGGACAAGGCCGACAATTCCAGTTAACCCGGCCACTAAGGTTGCAAGAACAGCAACCTCGGCGTTGACGAGGTAATACACCCCGGCTGACAAAAGTATTAAAATGGCGGCATAAGCAACCGTGATCTGAGTATCCTGGTGCTTAAAATTCATTCAGGTCGGAGAATCAAGCGAAAAAGTACTGACAGAGTGAACGTGACGGCAAACGGATGGCTCAGACATGGTAACGGCTGGGCCCGTAGAGCCCAGCCTCAACTGCCCTCGTTCCACCCTCCCATCGACAGAAGAGGGTCTCTCGCGCACGCTCATTTTGCAGCGCGGATAGCATCCGCATCAAAAATACCTGACGCGATCGAGTCTTCGAGATAAAGTTCAAAGGCCTCCTCCATCTTGGAGGTTAGACGGAAGCGCGGGTGATTAAAGACATCCCCTCGGATGTATGCGTGCCAGGCATATAACAGAAGCTGCTTCGGGGTATTTCGCATCCGGCGCAAGAAGTGATCCTGCTCCCAAAGATTGCCGCCGTGAGAATAACGAAGATACAAATACGCTTCTTCGATCGGCAGGACTTTATATCGATGCTTCTGCCATGCATTTACAAAATCCGTATCGCTCGTCCGACGAAGGTTAGGATACCGGATGTTAGCATTCCTCCGATGCATAATCGTTGGAGGGACGCCATCGGGCAGAGGCCCGATAAAGGGGTGATCGAAATACTCCTCTGAATCGACGTGCATCAGCGTCCCCTGAAGCGTGCAGGCATCATACCCTTCTTGTAGCACGCGTGCCTGCCGCTCCACACGCTCTGGATGAGACCAGTCATCATCATCCCACTGGGGAACCACAAACTTCCCGGTTGCAAGTTCAAGCGACTGGTTTCTCAGCGCACCAATCCACATGTCCGGTTCACGCTCAACATGGCGATACACGACATCACCGTCGAGATCAAAGGACTCGACAACCTCCTGAATAGGCGTTTCGCCGTTGTCCAACACCACCAGCTCCGTGTTTTCGTACGTCTGGTTCGCGTAGCACCGTAGTGCACGCTTTACCAGTTGTGGTCGGTCGGCCGTTACAAGAAGACAGCTAACTTTCGGAAGTGAGGACGGGGGCATACGGAATGTTCCTACTGGCGATTGAGAAGATGACGCAAGACCGTGAGGCTATAGTCGCCGACGCACGTATCGTGCTTGCGCATTTGTCATTAGCTGAATACTAGACCTCGAATCCGAAACGCCTGAACGAAGCCCAGCCATGTTCGTGAGGTAAGCACGGTCTCTTCGAATTAGTGACATCTGCATGGGTTTCTTTCACATTCACGTTCATCATACACCGTACGACACACCGCAAATGCATTCTTCTCTCCGATCCATGTAATGCAGACCCTTTACTTGGGGAAGCGCAACTGTCATGCCGGTTGACCCAACCCACGGCCATGGGCATCGGCTACGATACTGACGGCGACTTCAACGCGGATAATCCGGCGCCGCTGAAACGCTTCGACAATGGCTTCTTCCGCTTCGCAATGACGTGGTGATGAGCGTTAGGGCGTTGGGACGTTGGCGCGTTGGATGGCCGACGGCTGTCCGCCAAGCAGGTTCTGGTCTGTGAAAGGAATTGGACATGCTGAAAATAAACGGGGCGACCGTGCCGAATGATGGCAGCGGTCGCCCCGTTTCTCTGTTTTGACGATGTCGGTGCCGACTAATTCGGCAGCTTCAGTGGCTGGCCGCGCTCGATCGTCTGCTGCAATTCGACCTGGTTCAGGATGGCCAGGTCTTCCGAGTTCATCTCTTTCGGCAGACGGCTCGGCTCGACGAACTGGGAGAAGGCTCGCCGCGTGTCGGCGTCGCGAATCGCAATGCGCGCCGGTTCCACGTTGAGCTTCGCCGGATCGCGCAGCTGGTCGAACCCGCGCATCGTCCGCTCGAATTCGCTTTCGTACTGGTTGTACCGTTGGGATGTCGTGATGCCGGTGAAGCGGTACACGTTGTCGTCGTACGCGATAAAGTAACTCAGTGCACGCACCTCTCCTCCCTGCTGGGTCTTTCCGCTCACCAGGAGACGCTCGGCGTTCAGCCCGTTGATGCTGGTTGAACTCCTGTCTACGGTTGTGAGACCTTCTTGTCCTGCGAACGCCGTCGCTGCAGCGCGAGGCGAGTCTTCCTGGGAGAAGCTGAAGGTGACGTAGGCGGATTGGTCCGGCTCAACCACAGCAACCTGGCGCGGCTGATTAATGACCTGCCAGCCAGCGGGATATGGAAAGCTGAAGCGCAGATCAGGATGATAAAACGTATTGTCTTCCGTGAATCCCTGTCTGGGGTTCTTGCCGAGAATGATGCGTGCGATGGCGTTGTAGTACGGCCCCTGATCAATCTCATTTGCGGGCTCAGCGACGCGCCCCTGCCATTCCTGTGCGAGACGCACGATGCTTGTCTCGCGTTCGCCCGGATCCGGATGTGTCGACTGCCACGAGGGAATCGACTGCCCGGACTGATCGCGCTTCCGCTTCAGAGTCGTGAAGAAGTCCGCGCCCTCGGACGCCTCGTATCCAGCCTTGACGGCGTATTCGACGCCGAGTCGGTCCGACTCACGCTCATTTTCCCGACTGTACTTTAGCGAGAACAGCTGCGCTGCCTGGCCACCGAGCCCCATGATGCTGCGCGCGGTTTCCCCGCCAAAGGCGAGTCCCCCCGCGACGCCCGCACCGAGCACTCCGAGCTGCGTGAGCTGCTGACGACCCGCCTGCTGCGATGCGTGTCGGGCGGCGACGTGAGCAATTTCGTGGCCGAGGACGACGGCGAGCTGCGCCTCGTTGTTCAGGTGCGCTAGAAGCCCGCGCGTGACGTATACGTAGCCGCCGGGCAATGCGAAGGCGTTAATCACCTCACTGTCGAGGACACGAAACGTAAACTCCGCATTCCGAAACTTGTCTGGCGTGTCGGGGCGGCGCATGTGGCTCACCGCCAGCACATCCTGCGCAATTCGGTCCACGTATCGCTGGAGCTCCTCACTCTCGTAGACGCCAAACTGCTGCTGAATTTGCTGGTCGGCCTGTTTGCCCAGTTGCAACTCTTGCTCCCAGGAATACCCCATCGCCCGCGTGTTGCCCGAAACGGGGTTCACGCCCGTTGTGCAGGCCGGAACAGTGAGCGAGAGTGCAGCCGTCATCAAAAGGAGAAACGTCCACCGCATCCAGCGTGTGCGGTGAGAAACAGACGGTGGCGAGGTCGAAGACATCGACGAAGTGTACGGTTGTGAGCGGATGGTTTCGTGTCTGAAAGACAGCATAACAGCTAATGGAGCAGACCAGACAAAAACCGGTGCGTTCCGCCCGCCGAAAGGTCGTTACGTCTGCTGCGTCTCCGTGGCTGGAGACTGTGCTGCCTGTCTGTCCGCCTCGTCCGATTCACCAGACGCGCCGCCATTCACTGTGTCGCCCTCCTCTGAATGAGTCTCGGGAGTGACGCGAGCCGCTCCGTCGACCCGGGTCACGTGCATCGACCGGTGCATTGGACGGCTAAAGTCAATCGTATGCGCGAACGGAGCTCGTCGGGTCGCCGTGATCAGGCTTTGCCCGATGACATCCGACAGGAGGAGTTCCAGGAAGACATCGGTTCGCCGCGCATCGAGCTTGCCGAAGGCGTCATCAAGAAGCAGAATCGGCTGGGTGTCGAGGCGGTCGGTCAGGTACAGGTACTGAGCGAGCTTCAGCGCCATCGCAAAGGTCCGATGCTGCCCCTGCGAGCCGTAGCGCCGCACCTCAAGGTCGTCCAGGCGAAAGACGAGCTCGTCCCGCTGCGGCCCGACGAGCGTGGTCCCACGCTGATGCTCATGGTCTCGCTTGCGTTCGAGCTCCGCGCGGAAGGTCTCCTCAATGTCCTCCAGCTCGGTGCCGTCCGCAAAGCCCCCGATCGTGTCGTATTCGATCGTCGGCTCCTCCGCTACCGCATCAATGCGTTCGTACGCATCCACCAGATACTCGCGGAAGGTGTGCAGAAACGCGTTTCGTCGGTGAATGACCCGGCTTCCAATCGAAATGATTTTCTCGGTCCACGGCTCGATCAGCGGCTCGGGCGGTGGACTCGGGCGCTTCTTGTACTGTCGCAACACCTCATTCCGCTGCTTGCGTGCGCGACGGTACTTCATCAGGTCGTCCATGTAGACGGGACGAGCCTGACTCAGAATGTTATTCAGAAACCGACGCCGTTCGCTCGGGCCTTCGGCGGTAAGCGCGTGGTCTTCCGGGGAAAAAACAACGACCGGCAGCATGCCCACGATCTCGGTGAGACGATCGAGCGGAGCGCCGTTCACGAACACCTTCTTCCCCTCGCTCGGGACGTACACCATCCGGACGCGCGTCTCCGTCGACCGGACACCCTCGAACAGCCCTTCCACCTCCAAATACGGGGCGTTCTGGCGGACCACATAGCGGTCGTTCGACGCCGCAAAGCTCTTTGTCAGGCACACGTAGTGGATCGCCTCCAGCACGTTCGTCTTGCCGACGCCGTTCGCTCCATGCAGCAGGTTCACCTTCGGCCGAAGCTCGAGGGTGGTTTCGTCGTGCGCCCGGAACGAGCGCAACCGAAGCGTGCGAAGAATCATGAAGGTACAGGCGGGACGAAAGTCTACGGTCGGAAATGATACGTGACGTTACAGCGCTTCGTTCGTCATGAAGCCATAACCGAAAGGGAATGGCCTCACGTCGCCTCCGGCGCAATAGACTCGCACATTCAGGCCACATGCATACGTCCGCAATCCATCCCCAAGTCGTTCTCGATGGACTTAATGGCACTTATTTTACCATCGGATGCAATTTTAGGGCACGAATATCCATTCGTCAATGCAATGGTGTCTAGTTTTATAATCGAGGTTACAGACAGACGGGATACGATATACATCCGGTCATACTGTATAACGACGCATGCCTTGATGATCAGGCTTTGACGTCACGTGTGATTGCCGATTAATCTCGGTACGTCTTACTATCTCGGCGCCATCGGGGACGCTCCCGGGTTGTGGCGTGGCACCATCCCTTGGGTCGTGCAACGCATGCGGGGCCGGTCGTCGGTGTGGGCGCCAGCTCGCTTCGTCCGTTGACCGATACCGGCACTTATGTCCATTGCCTCTTCTGAGTCTCCGTCTTTATCTTCTGCAGCTCATCACGTCTGGCGTCTGCTTCATCTCATCCGTTCGTACTGGACGCCGTTGCTCAAGGGCATCCTGCTGGGTCCCATCGTTGGATTCCTCGGCATGGCCACGCCGTATCTGTCGAAGCTGCTGATCGACGAGGTCTATCCGTCGCAGGACGTCGGTCTCATGCACGTTCTCGTTGGAGGCATTCTGGGCGTTACCGTGGCGTCGACAGCGATTCGGTATCTGCAGCGTATCTACAACGTGCACTTCGAAGTGGAGCTGCGAAATAAGATCCGGCTTCTCTTCTTCAACCACATGCAGCACCTCCCCACTTCTTTTTTTAACGATCATAAAGTGGGTGAAATAACGTCGCGTTTTAAGGATGCATCCGGGGCGCTCATCACGCTGACGACCCTCTTCCGCACGAGTATTACCCAGGGCATTTACCTGCTTCTCGTGCCCCCCTTCCTGTTTTACCTGCACTGGAAGCTGGCCATCGTGGCCGTCATCGCCATTCCTGCGACGGTTGCGGTCGTCACCATCGCCGGAAACAGGTGGCGAGAAGCCTGGCAGGACGCGTCGGAGGCGTACGCTGATCTCTACGCGCACAACGTGGAGACGCTCAGCCAGATTCGGATGGTAAAGTCACTTTCCGTGGAGCACACCATGTTCGAGCGGGCACGCGACCACATGACGCGGGCGACGGAGACACATCGGCGCTCCAGCAACATCGGAGAGGCCGTGCAGGCCGCGAACGACGGGCTTCGCTCCTTCAATATGGCCCTGTTCACCTGGCTCGGCTGGACGTTCATTCTCGACGGCTCGCTGACGCTCGGCAGTTACATCGCCTTCACCGCGTACGTCGGCTTCCTCTACGACCCGCTCAAGCAACTCGTCGACCTCTACGCGAAGCTGCAGCAGTCCTCGGTCAATCTCTGGCGTATGTTTGAGTATCTCGACATCGAGCCAGAACAAGATCCCACGCGCGTGTACGAAAATGTACCGACCCCGATCAAGCGCCGACTGTACGGCAAGGTCGAATTGCGCGATCTATCGTTCGGATATGACGATGAGGCGATCCTGGAGGAAGTCAACCTGGTCGTCGAACCCGGCGAAAGCGTCGCGGTCGTGGGCCCAAGTGGCTCAGGCAAGACGACGCTGCTCCGTCTCCTATCCGGCCTTGAGCAGCCGACATGCGGTGACATCCTCCTGGACGACACGGAAATGGACGCGCTTCCCCTTGCGGATGTCCGCCGTCAGGTGATGCCCGTGTGGCAAGAACTCACGCTGTTCGAGGGAACGATTCGTTCCAACCTGACCCTCGGACTGGATGACGTCACAGATGCCGAACTCGACCGCGTCACGAAGCTCTGCCAGGTGTACGATGTCATTCAGAACACGGAGAACGGCTACGATACTGCCGTCGCGGAATGGGGCGCCTCTCTGTCGGGCGGTCAGCGCCAACGGCTGGTCCTCGCGCGGGCTTTGCTCCGGAAGGCGCCCGTGTACCTGCTGGACGAGGTGACGTCGAACCTCGACATGGAGACAGAGGCCGCTCTGCTCCCCGCGATGTTCGAGGCGCTTCAAGACGAGACGGTGCTCTTTGTGACGCACCGCGTGGAGTCCGCGCGCTATGCCGATCGCATCTGCGTCATTGAAGACGGGCGCGTGGTCGGATACGGGACGCACGACCAGCTCCTGAGCACCTGCTCTCGATACGCGGGTCTGTGCGACGCGACGCCGCTCCCAATGGCTGCGTGACGCGGTGAGTATTCGGGGCTTCGGTTTTCCGATGGGACCTTCGTACGTTTCAATGTGCGACGACCTTCGTTGCCGTCCCTCGTTCATCCCGTCTATGCCTCGCCGTTTATGTCCGACCGCTCCGCCCTCTTCGAGCAGCTTCAACGCCTCGCGACCGAACAACGCAATCCGCTCTCATCTCACATCGACACGGCGTCGATTCGTGAGATCCTGCGCGTCATCAACATCGAAGACCATCGCGTACCCATCGCGGTGCGCCAGGAGATCCCGCACATCGCCGAGGCCGTCGAGATCGTCGTCGACGCGTTCCAGAAGGGCGGCAGGCTCTTCTACGTCGGCGCAGGAACGAGTGGACGCCTGGGCGTAGTCGATGCATCTGAAATCCCGCCCACCTTTGGCTCGGATCCGTCGCAGGTGCAGGGCATCATCGCAGGCGGACGCATTGCCGTCTTTGAGTCGCAGGAAGGCGCGGAGGACGTGGAGGCCGACGGAGCCGCCGCACTCGACGAGCACGACGTTACGTCCAACGACGTGGTCTGCGGCATTGCATCGAGTGGCCGCACGCCCTACGTCGTCGGGGCAGTCAATCATGCGAAAACGACAATCGGCGCTCGCACGCTGTTCCTCACGACCATACCGCGGGCGGACTTTGCCGTCGATGTGGACGTCGCAATCTGCCCCCCGGTCGGACCCGAGGTCGTCATGGGATCGACGCGAATGAAAAGCGGAACCGCGCAGAAGCTCGTGCTCAACATGATCACAACGGCGGCGATGATCCGCATGGGCAAGGTTTACGAGAACATGATGGTGGACCTGCAGCGCACGAGCGAGAAACTCGTGGAGCGTGCGCACCGCACCGTGATGATGGTCACAGGGCTCGACTACGAGGACGCCGTTGCGGCAGTCGATGCCGCTGACGGTCACGTAAAGACAGCCATCGTGATGGTGCTCGCGGACGTCGATGCAGAGGAAGCAAGGCGCCGACTCTCCGAGTCCGACGGCTTCGTTCGCCCGGCGATCCAGTCAGCGTAAACGGTAGGGCGGAGCCATCGATTTTGATCCATTTCGGCGTGCGGACCTCCGACCGGCTCACTCGCATTTCCCGCCCTGTAGACGAGTCGATTTTCGCCTATCGAAGGCGCAATCTCAACCACCAGCACGGTCTCGTTCGGGGCACTGATGGGACACAGAACCGGACCACGCAAGCCGCCAACTGAAGGCTGTCATTTCGCCGTCGAACATGCGTCTCGAGACTCGAACTTTGGACGTTAGACGTCGCGATATTTCCCGATCCAACCAGACGTCTCACTGGCGATTTGGCAGGCTGAATATTTCTCGATGAGGTCGGGACATTTATCGAACAACCGATCCCGAAAGAACCATAACGCCACCGGCAAAACCAAGGTCAGAACTTGCTCTTCCTCACGCAAGAACAACCGGTTTCCAGAGACAAACACAGACATTCCCAAACCTCTGGAACGGGCATTTCCAGAGGCCTAAACCGGCGGCACCCGAACGTTTCACGTGAAACAACAGAGGCCGGAAGGCTTCACGCAACCATCGTTTCGTTCCACGTGAAACATTACGACCCCCGCTTAAAGCCGCTAAACACGGTTGGACCTGTTCCACGTGAAACAACGAGGCTATTTTTACGCGCAAACCTTGGTTTTCGCGAATCCTCCAGAACCTTCTCCATGAACAGGGTCGTTTGTCCTAAGCACGCAACCAACCCGAATGGTTACCCATTGCGGGATGACGTGTGACGTGCGACCACAGCATGGTATATGCCCGAGCGTTTCAGCGCGAGAAGTCCCCGAGTCGGAAGCTGATATCGCGCCACGATGAACGAGGCGAAGGCCGTCTTCGCGTGCTTGATCAGACGCCGTTCGTGCACCAGATTGAGAGACGGAGACCGGCGACATCTCGCAGCGCACGCCCACATTTTGAACGCCGATCCTGCCCCGCCGGGATCGGCCTTTCGGCATGTAATTCCGATACAGATCTCCCCCTGATTAACGCCGGGGTCAGGCGCGTGATCGAGCGGGAACCACAGCCATCGAGCGCGACACGATTCGCGCATCCATCGACGCCACACAGCTCTACTCAAGCACCACATTCTTCCGTGTCACTGACCGACTTTTCCCAGCGCATCAACGCGTCCGACACCGTCCGCAAACTAGACGACTGGGCGGACGCGGCGATGCAATCTCACAGATCCGACGACACGCAACTGGTTCTCCAGGTCAAGAACGCGGCGGGCTCTCTTCCGGCATTTCTCCTGGCACCTCTAACCGGGCGCGCCGAGACGATGGTAGCGCTTATGCCGGACGAGGACGCGGCGGCCTATCTGCAGGCCGACCTCGAGCAGATCATCGGAGACGACCCGGTTCTTCGATTCCCGGCCACGCAACGGAAGCCATACGACAATGAGCAGATGACGGACTCCGGTCCGATCATCGAGCGCGCCGACGCTCTTCAAATACTGGCCGAGGGTTTCGAGGGCATCGTGGTGACGAGCGTGGACGCCGTCGCGGAACTCGTTCCCCCCCCGACGTCCGTCCAGCGCGAAACGTTCGCCGTCGAACAGGGCGACGAGATTCCGCCGGATGATCTCGTGGAACGCCTGATCGATCAGGGCTTCACCCACGTCGAGTTCGTCGACCATCCCGGACAAATCGCGCAGCGCGGTGGCATCCTCGATATCTTCCCCTTCGCCGGAGAGTACCCGATTCGGATCGAGTTCTTCGGCGATGAGATCGACTCGCTCCGTGAGTTCGACCCGCAGACCCAGCGGTCTGTGAGCCGGCTCACGTCTGCGCGACTCGTGCCCAACCTGGAGCGAGACAACAGTGCGCGCGGTGCGATCCCCCTCTTCGACTACCTGCCGGACGACACGCTCCTCGCGACCTTCGACGAGGCCCGGGGGCTGGAGCACATCCAGGATCGGTTCGAGCAAGCGGGCGAGTCGTTCGAGAAAATGATGGCTACGGTCGCGGAGGAAAGCATGGACCCGGACGACCCGGATGCGGACCTCGACCTTCCACGCCCACACGAGAAGTATCTCGACAGCGACGGACTCCGCAAGGCGCTTCACGGTCTACCCCGCATCCTCTTCGGCACGTTTACCGATACGGTGCGAACAGATACGGAAACGCGGACGCTGGACGTGGGGGCTAGACCGCAGCCGTCGTTCAACAGCAACATGGACGTGCTGCGGGAGCAGCTGGCGTCGAACCGCAAGCAGGATCGGCAGACCTTCATCCTGTGCGATAGCTCGGGCCAGAGCTCGCGCCTCCGGGACCTGCTGGAGTCCGAGATCGACCGCGGGATGGCGCGACTCATGGTCGAGTCGCTGCACGAAGGGTTCGAGTGGGACGAACTCGATGGAAAAGGCCTCGCCGTCTACACCGACCACCAGGTCTTCAACCGGTACCACCGCCCCTCCACCAAGAAGCGGAAGCAGTACCAGGGTGGACTCACTGTACGCGACGTGCAGAACCTGAATCCAGGCGACTTCGTGGTCCACGTGGACCACGGCATCGGCAAGTTCGCCGGGATGAAGAAGATCGAGGTGCGAGGGAAGAAACAGGAGGCCGTACGCCTCAACTTTGCTGACGGGGATGTGCTCTACGTCAACGTCAATGCTCTCTATAAGCTCAATAAATACACGGGGAAAGAAGGACACCAACCGTCGCTCACAAAGCTCGGCTCCGGTCAATGGGAGAAGACGAAGTCGCGGACGAAAGAGAAGGTCAAAAAGGTCGCGCGCGACCTGATCAAGCTCTACGCAAAACGAAAAGCCAGCGACGGATACGCCTTTTCGTCCGACACGGTGTGGCAACGTGAGTTGGAGGCATCGTTCGAGTTTCAGGACACACCCGACCAGGCTTCTGCGAGCGAGGCGGTGAAAGAAGACATGGAAGAGCCGGTCCCGATGGATCGACTCGTATGCGGCGATGTCGGATTCGGGAAAACAGAAGTTGCCGTGCGCGCAGCCTTCAAGGCGGTACAGGATGGCAAACAGGTCGCCGTCCTCGTTCCGACAACCATTCTCGCGCAGCAGCACTACGATACGTTCGTCAAGCGGATGCAGCGGTATCCGGTCACCATCGAGTCGATCTCGCGCTTCCGCACGAAGGCCGAGCAGAAAGACATTCTCGAACGACTCGAAGCGGGTTCGCTCGACATCGTGATCGGCACGCACCGCCTCACGTCGAAAGACATCGAGTTCAACGACCTCGGACTGCTGGTCGTGGACGAAGAACAACGCTTCGGCGTCAAGACAAAAGAGGCCCTGCGCAAGATGCGCGAGAATGTAGACACGCTGACGTTAACGGCGACACCGATTCCGCGGACGCTGCAGTTTTCTCTCCTGGGTGCACGCGACCTGTCGATCATCTCCACGCCTCCCGCCAACCGACAGCCCATCCTCACCGAGATTCACACGTTCGACCGCGACCTCATTCGCGACGCCATTGTCTACGAGACGAGCCGTGGCGGTCAGGTCTTCTTTATCCACAACCGCGTGAAAACGATTCACGAGGTTGCCGAGATGGTTCGCGCGATCGTACCCGGGATTCGCGTGCGCGTCGGTCACGGCCAGATGTCGAGTCGCAAGCTCGAGAACGTGATGAAGGGCTTTATCGATAACGACTACGACGTGCTGGTTTCAACGTCCATCATCGAAAACGGGATGGACATCAGCAACGCGAATACGATGATCATCAACCGGGCCGACTACTTCGGGCTCTCACAGCTCCACCAGCTCCGCGGGCGCGTCGGGCGGTCGCAGCGCAAAGCGTTCTGCTACCTTCTCGTCCCGTCGATTCACTCGCTTACGGACGAAGCACGCCAGCGCCTGCAAGCCGTCGAAGAGTTTTCGGACCTCGGGAGCGGCTTCTCGCTCGCGATGCGCGATCTCGACATCCGAGGCGCAGGCTCCCTTCTCGGTGCCGAACAGAGCGGCTTCATCGCCGATGTCGGGTACGAGACCTACCACAAGATCCTGGACGAGGCCGTCAAAGAGCTACGCCAGGACGAGTTCGCCGATGTGTTCGATGGCGAGGCCGTGCCCCCGGGCCCCGAGACCTCTGTCGACGTCGAAGAAGACGCGTACATCCCGAACGAGTACCTCTCCAACAACGTCGAACGCCTGAACCTCTACCGCCGGATCAGCGATGCACCGGACGCCCAGACCCTCGAGGACCTGCGCGAGGAGATGCGCGACCGCTTCGGCCCCTTCCCCGAGGCCGTCGAGCACCTTCTCACGGCCGCCACGCTCCGCCTCCACGGACAGCGCCTCCGTCTGCCGAAGGTGCTTTACAAGAACGAGCGCCTCTTCCTCTATCTTCCGAGCGAGGACGCGGACCCGTACTTCTACGAAAACGTCTTCCAGCCACTCCTGGGCGTACTCACCGAACTGGACCAGCGGTACGTGCTCAAAGATCAGAAAGACAAGAAGCTACTCCGTGCGATCGTGCAGGATGTGCACACGCTCGACGACGCCGTCGACGTGATGGAAAATCTGCAGCTCGATCAGGAGGTCATCGCCAAGGCGGCGTAGGCATCCGGGTCAACCGCCAAGCAACTCACGCAGCGCCTCGATCCGCTTCCGGTCGGACGCCGCCGAATGCGAGTTGTGGCTCTCGCCGGTCGGAACGAAGCGCTTGGGTTCATTGGCGGCGTCAAACAGCGCCTGGCCGTGCGAGAACGGCACGATTTCGTCGTTTCGACCGTGCAGGATCAGGACCGGGACATCGATGTCTGCAATTCTAGCCTCATTGTCGAATTGAATGCGCGAGAGCAGACGCGTCGGCAGAAACGAGTAGTGGTGCGCCGCGATGTCGGGTACCGACGTGAACGCCGACTCCAGCACCAGCGCGGCGGGCGACGTCTGTGTGGCAAGCCACGTGGCCGGCCCGCCGCCGAGCGATCGACCGTAAAGCACGATGTCCTGCGGGCTTAGCGAGCGTTCGCCCCTTAACCAGCGCCAGGCGGCCTGCGCATCCCGATATAACCCCTTTTCAGAGGGCGAACCGGTGCTCTTCCCGTATCCCCGGTAGTCGACGAGGAAGACGTTGTATCCCGCGTCCCAGAGATGGTGCACGAAGTAGACGCGGCCGGAGATGTTGCCCGCGTTGCCGTGGAAGAACAGGATCGTCTTTCCGTTCGGATTCGAGGCGGGAATCCACCAGCCGTGCAGGCGTTCGTCGTCCTCGGTCCGTACCGTCACCTCCTCGTACGGCATTCCGACGTCCGCGGGCGTAGCGATCAGATCTGACGACGGCACGAACAGGAGGCAGTCCTGAAGCGCGAAGGCGAGGAGAACGACGCACGCGTAGAGGCCGAGCAGAACCAGGCCCGTCGCGAAAAGCGAGGAAGCATTGGTATGCACGGTGCGAGTCTCTATAGGACATGATAGCGGAAATAAAGCCAATCAGGATACAGCAGATCGAAGAACTGTCCGGTCGAAGGGCGCTTCCGCGCATGAATGTATACGGGGTGAGGTATCCCTTCTCTCCCCTGCACATTTCGACCACGCCACAGATAAGAGTCCCAGCCTCTCGATGCACGCTAAACTGATACGACGCACCGTTGCCCTTGCTCTTCTCGGCCTTCTTGCGACCTGTTTTACGGTGCAGGCGCAGTCTCCTATCGTCGAAGCCGCAAATAGCAACGACGAAGCAGTGCTTCAGATTCACGACGACGGTGGCTTCGTGGCCACTGATGCAAGCAACACCGGCAGCATCCCTGCATCGGGCGCCGGTAGACGGATGATGTGGTATCCCGAAGCCTACGCCTTCCGCGCAGGTCGGGTTTTTGGCACGCAATGGGACGCAGCGAATGTCGGAAACGGTTCAGTTGCCTTGGGAAGCAATACGACTGCCTCCGGGAGTGCGGCCATCGCACTAGGAAGTTCGTCTACGGCAAGTGGGCCGGTCTCATTCGCAGCGGGAGTTTCTTCAGAGGCAAACGGCGATTATTCCATTGCGATGGGGTATCGTGCAGTGGCTGGCGGCTATCAGTCGGTGGCAATCGGCGACGAAGCCGAAGCAAACGACCGGTACGCGCTGGCTTTGGGTTCGCAGGCGAAAGTCAATAGCTATACCGGCGTCGCGATCGGGTGGAAAGCGTCCACGGGGGCAGCGAACCAAGGTGGAATGGTATTGAGTGCCGATTACACGGCATCGGGACCTGGCCCCTCGCTGCAGGGTACGGGGCAATTTGCAGCCAACGCCCGCCACTTCTGGTTCGGAGACAATGCGAGTGTCACCTACAACAGTGGACACTTGATTTCCACGTCATCCGGCGCGTACCTCACGGATGGGGGCACCTGGACCAACTCGTCGGATTCAACGAAGAAGGCGGAGTACCGCCCCGTTGATGGCGAAAATGTCCTGCAGGCGCTCCGCGACATTTCTGTTCAGACGTGGAGCTACAAGGCGGAGTCGGAATCGGTACGCCACATGGGGCCGACCGCCCAGGACTTCCACGCAGCCTTTGGTCTGGGAGACAGCGAGAAGGCGATCAGCACAGTGGACATCGACGGCGTGAACATGCGCGCCATCCAGGCCCTGGAGCAGCGCACGCGAACGCTGAAGGAGGAGAATGAAGCGCTCGAGGCACGGGTCGCGCGCCTCGAAGAAGCGATACAGCAGCAGAATGGCGTACTGGCTGGATTTGGCGGATACGGCCCTGTGGCCCTGCTCGCCTTAGCCATGGTCGGAGCCGCGGCTATCTGGCGCCGTCGCTCGACGGTAGCGTAAAGCATCTACCCCTGCCGCGCGAGATCTCCTCAACCTGGCCCAGCCCTATGACTACCTTTCTTCTATCCTGTTTACGACAATTGAGGCAGGCGCTACGCGGGAAGCGTCGCCTCATCACCGTTTTGCTTCTGCTAACGATCGCCGTGCCTGCAGCAGCACAACCTCAACTCACCGTCGAGTCCGGAGGCACCGTCACAGTCTCCAACGGCGCGCTTAACCTGGGCGGCGATTTTGCAAATAACGGCACCTTCGACGCCAGCAACGGCACCGTCTCGTTTATCGGCACGACGAACCAGACGTTCAGCCCTGGCGCCGGTGCGACGATTCAGTCCCTGACCGTCAATCAGGCCTCCGCGAATGCAGTTCTGCTCGCCAACCCCCTCTCCGTCACGGGGCTTCTAACCGTGTCGAACGGGGACCTCAACCTGAACGGTCAGGTGATCGATCTCGGAACGACCGGAATGCTCGATGAGGCCGATGGACAGACCGTGACGGGAACGAGCGGTCATATCACAGCCACGCGATTCCTCAACGCCCCGAACGCCGTCAACGTCGGCGGTCTCGGCGCCCGCATCACGTCCGACGAAAACATGAGCGCCACCACGGTAACCCGCGGTCATGCTCCCCAGACCGGTTCGAGCAGCAACGAGGGAATCGCCCGGTATTTCGACATTCAACCGGGCGTAAACAGCGGTCTGAACGCGACGCTCGAGTTTTTCTACGACGACACGGAGCTGAACGGACTCGACGAGACCACACTCGAATTATGGCGCTCCGACGACGGTGGCAGCACGTTTACGGCGCAGGGCGGGACAGTCTCCCCCTCCGTGGACGTGATCGCTATGAGCGGGATCGATTCCTTCTCTCGGTGGACCGCGACGAGCAGCGGTGCGCCTCTCCCGGTCGAACTGGCTGGCTTCGACGCCCTCCGCGACGACGATACGGTCACCCTGAGGTGGAAGACACTTTCAGAAAAGAACAGCGCAACATTCGAGATTCAGCGTTCCACCTCTACGCTCGACGATCCGGGCGATCGCGAATGGTCCGCTATCGGACATAAACAGGCTGCCGGGACGACCGACGAGCCGCAAACGTATCGATTCGAAGATACGGACGTGCCATACGAAGCGCAGACGGTTCACTACCGCCTCAAGCAGGTCGATGTTGATGGCACGGAAACGTATTACGGGGAGGCCAAGGTGCTCATCCGCACAGGAAATAATGTCACGCTACACGGCAACTTTCCGAATCCCGTCCGCAGCGAGACCACCATTCGCTATGAGTTGCCCGAAGCCGGCGAGGTGCAACTGGCTGTCTTCGACCTACTCGGCCGCAGAGTGCGGACACTGGTTGACGGACCACAGACGGCCGGGCGAAAGGAGATTCGCATGAACGCTAGCACCCTCCCCAGCGGCTCGTACTTCTATCGACTCCAGGTCGATTCGCAAACGATGACACGGCGAATGACGGTCGTACGCTAGCTCACGATACCGATCGCATCGTGCGCGGATCAGCGTGACGGACGATCCGCGCACACTGATCCTGATGGCACGCCCAGGAAACGACTGGAGCCGGCAACTCGAGGATTGCGGTCTTCTCTGAATGAGGAGAGTGCATCCCGTTTCACGTGAAACAACCTTAAATATCGGCCTTTAGCGGCCTCAGACGCCAATCCCCGTCCTGGGGCACGCGATTTAGCTATACTGCTCGGCCACCTTTTCCGCTCGTTCTCGGACCGCTACCTTCAACGCATCGGGCGCTAGCACCTCGGCTTCGATGCCATATCGGAGGAGCCAGCGGGCGACGTAGTCGAGGTTTTCGAAATAAAATGTGACCTCAATTCGGCCGTCCACCTCTCGCTCCTCCTGTACCTGCGCCGGAATGTAGCGGCGGGCCCGTTCGTAGGCCCGCTTGTCGAATCGAATGACGACCTCCTCGTGCGCCTGATTCGCGCCCCGCGCCTCCAAATGCTCTTCCAGGTCGAAGCCTTCGGGCGGCTCGAACCGGTTCATCGTCACATGCATCGACTCCATCCGGTCGAGACGAAAATTGCGGATGTCATCTCGCAGATGGTCGTAAGCAATCAGATTCCACCGATCGGTGTAGTAGACCAGACCGAGCGGGTCGACCGTACGCTGCGTGACCTCGTCGCGGCTCGGCACGTAATACTGCATCGCGACGGAGAACTGCTGCGCCGCCGCCCGGCTGAGTTCATACCACCTCCCCTCGTCGTCGTCCGACGGGCCGGGCACCGCGTGTAGCCAGTACGGATCCAGAACGGTCCGCTCCTGCAGACGATCGATGTAATCACGCACCTCTTGCGGCAACACCGATCGGATCTTCAGCTCGACCTCGTCCGCCTGCTGACGGAGCGACGGATCCGGCTGCAGCTTCGTGAACTCCGTCCCGATCAGCAGTGTGGCCGCCTCCTGCGCCGAGAGCATCAACGGGGGAAGCTGGTATCCCTCCAGGATCTCGTAGCCGCCTTCTTCCGCATACGTCAGCGGAACGCCAGACTCGCTCAGGGCACGGAGGTCACGGAAGATCGTGCGCCGACTCACGCCGAAGTGCTCGGCCAGATCGCGGGACGTCATGTTCGGCCGATTCTGCAGCAACAGAACCTCGGCAAACAACCGCTCCGTTCGATTTAAGTCCCGATCGTGGCTCGACATGACTGCCCTCGTCCCCCTTGTTCAACGAAATGGTGTACGCCTAACGGTGGTCTGGCGTTATCAGAACCTGTTTCGCGGACAGCCTTCGGCAATCCGAAAGCACGGACCTCCCGATGGTCGGTCCTCGCGACCCGTGTAACACGAGGCCTAGTCCATCTCAGACGCCGTGTCTACAACGGCATTGCGAAAGAAAGATCGTCAGTCTGACGATCAACATGAACGGCCGCACTTACGTTTTCGCAATCCATCCGCGAAACAGGTTGTCAAACAAAGATACACGTCGATCAATCGCATCCGAAGAACAAACTACACGCTGGTACACCACGCCCAGGTCACTGTTTTTATTGGTCTTACAAATGTCTACTGATCACCTGATGGACTGGGCGGACGCGTCACCGCGACGATTTTCTTCTCCCGAAAGTGGTCGTTCTTCAGCAGCGGATAGATCCCTTCTTCTACCACGGCGACCCCATCTGCTTCATGGTGGAGTTCCTGAATTTCGACAGACAGATCTCCCCCTTTCAGACAGATCAGCCCGGGCGGCCAGTGATCACTCGAATCCGCATCGATCGGCGCGACGATGCGCTCGTGCCAACTCCACAGGTCCGCCAGTGGTGCCGTGGCGCGAGACACGGAGAAATGAGCAGAGCCGGTCCACTCCTCCGCGCGACCGTTCCACGCGAACACGTTTTCAAGTTCCAGTCGCCGCGCGAAGGTCCGAACCGCGCGCACCTTTTTCCCGACGGAATCCACCGCATAAACGGTGATGTCGGGAAAGGCGATCGCAAGCGGGATGGCCGGCAGACCGCCGCCCGTCCCCCAGTCTACGATCGACGAACCGGCCGGGAACGACCGCCGCGTGAGACAGAGCGAGTGGCGGATGTGCTCGTTCCACATCCGCTGAGCGCTCTCTGGCGAAACGAGGTTGACGCGGCGATTAAACTGCTCAAGCAGGGACTCATACGCCGAGAGCTGTTCGACCTGTGCGTCCGATAGTCCATCGAAGGGGTCCCAGGTGGACTGAGGCATCAGGAAAGCTAGCAATGAAAAGGGGTGAACACGGGGCCCATCCGCCATGCGTGGTTGCGGGCGGGATCACGTGACCGCGTCAGCGGATGCAGGTGCACCATCGCCGGAAGCCGAAACGTCGGAATGCGATGAGATCGTACGCTCCTTCGGCAACGGCTTGACACCCTTCTGCTTCAGAAGCACCATCAGAACAGACACGTCGGACGCGCGGACTCCGCTGATACGAGACGCCTGACCGAGATTACCGGGTCGGATGCGGTCGAGCTTCTCTCGGGCCTCCTTCGAGATCGTGTCCAGCTCGTGGTAGTCGAAGTCCTCCGGGATGGGCCAGCGCTCCTTCTCCTCCATCTTCTCGACCATCTGCTGCTGCCGGTCGAGGTAGCCCTCGTACTTCAGGTCGATCTCGACGAGCCGCGACGCGCTTAGCATGCCCGGCGTCGGCGTAACGACGTCATCGTAGATACCGGCGTGGCGGAGGAGGTCGTCCACATCCACCTGCGGCCGCTTCACGAGCTGAATGACCGGGCCGGGCTGCGTAATCGCCGATGTACCCTGCTCCTCCAGGTAGTCGTTCACCTGCTCGGGTCGTACGCTGGTCGACTCGAGTGCCCGGCGCGTGGCTTTTACGGCCTCTTGCTTCTCGACCATGCGATCATACCGCTCCTGTGAGGCAAGCCCCAGCCGGTAGCCTAACTCCGTGAGACGCTGATCCGCGTTGTCCTGACGCAGCAGGATCCGATGCTCCGCGCGCGAGGTAAACATGCGGTACGGCTCGTCGGTGCCCTTCGCGACCAGATCGTCGATCAGAACGCCGATGTACGCCTCCGACCGTTTGAGAATGATCGGATCCTCGTCGCGTAGCTTCTGCACGGCGTTGATGCCCGCCATCAGGCCCTGCGCGCCGGCCTCTTCGTACCCGGTGGTCCCGTTGATCTGGCCCGCGAAGAACAGCCCATCGACGTACTTCGTCTCCAGACTGTAGCGAATCTGGTAGGGCGGGAAGAAGTCGTACTCGATGGCATACCCGGGGCGCAGCACGTGCACATCCTCAAGCCCAGGGACTTTTCGAATCGCCTCCAGCTGTACGTCCTCCGGGAGACTCGTGGAGAAGCCGTTGACGTACACCTCATCGGTGTGACGCCCCTCCGGCTCGATAAAGATCTGGTGGGAGTTTTTCTCCGAGAAGCGATCGATCTTGTCCTCGATCGACGGGCAATAGCGAGGCCCTTTCGCCTCGATCCGTCCGGCAAACATCGGGCTCCGGTCGAATCCCGTGCGCAGCGTTTCGTGCACCTCCGGCGTCGTATCTGTGAGCCAGCAGGAGAGCTGATCCTCCACCGGCGGGAGCTCGTCCGACATGTAGGAGAACGAGGTGGCGTCCTGGTCGCCCGGCTGCTCCCGCATCACACTGTAATCGATTGTGCGACCGTCCAGTCGCGGCGGCGTCCCCGTCTTCAGCCGGCCGCTCTCGAAGCCGAGCTCGTGGAGGCAATCTGTGATGCCACGAGACGCGCTCTCGCCCATCCGCCCACCGCCGAAGTTCTTTTCCCCGACGTGTATGACGCCGTTGGAGAACGTCCCCGTCGTGAGAATGACCGCCGGGGCGTGAAAGGACTGGCCCAGGTTCGTGCGCACGCCCTCGATCGTGGAGCCATCCTCGGACGTGAGGACCTCCGTCACCATGTCGGCGCGCATGTAGAGGTTCGGGATCGCCTCCAGTTCCTCGCGCACCGCCGTAGCGTACGCGGCCCGGTCGCACTGCGCACGTGGGCCCCAGACGGCCGGTCCCTTGCTCCGGTTGAGCATGCGAAACTGAATGCCGGCCCGGTCCGTGACCCGGCCCATGAGACCACCCATCGCGTCGATCTCGCGGGCAATATGTCCTTTGCCGATGCCGCCGATGGCGGGGTTGCACGACATCTGGCCGATGGCGTCGAGCTTCATCGTGATGAGCAGCGTTTTGGCGCCCATGTTGGCTGCCGCGGCTGCCGCCTCGCTGCCGCTGTGACCGCCGCCGACGACGATGACGTCGTAGTCAAAGTAGTTCTCGTTCATGAATCCGGGACGACTCGTCGGTAGAGAAAAGAGAGCATCGTAGTAGAGGGGAACGTCCTCGCCCGCCGATAGGATTCGAGCGCGGGGCAGCCCAATCGAGAAACCTTTCCAAAGGTGAGCGATTTGATGTGAGTGAATGCTCACTCATTACTAGATCAGCTCCTATCATCCCATGAGTGTCTCCAAAAAAGCTCTGATTGACGGCCTGAATACGGATCTCGCCCACGAGTACCAGGCCATCCTGATGTATAACAGCTACGCCGCGATGGTCTACGGCATGCACCGCCCCACTTTGAAGCAGTTCTTTGAGGGTGAGCTTCCGGAAGAGCTGGCCCACGCGCAGCTGCTGGCGGACAAAATCACGGCGCTGGGCGGGACGCCGACGACCGAACCAGCCCCGCTGACCCTGGCCAACGAGCCGACAGCCATGCTCCACCAGGTCCTGGAGGCCGAGTCCGAAACGATCGACCGCTACGTCGAGCGTCGCCGGCAGGCCGAAGAGGCAGGCGAGTACGGCCTCGCGACAGACCTCGACGACATCATCCGCGACGAGACCGAACACAAGGAGGAGACGGAGAAGCTTCTACGGGACATCGCAGAAACCGTGTAAGCCGCTGCTTCTGCATCCATCGAGCTTTTTTCTTCTCGCTCCTCACACCATGCGACTTCTCTCCATCCTCACGACGGCGGGTGCGCTCTGCTTTGGCCTTCTCTGGTCGAGCGCGCCCGCCGCGCCTGCTTCTTCCTCCTCGCCCTTTCGTTCATCGACCTCCGTAGATACGGTCGAAACGAAGCGGCTCCGACTGCTGATGGTGGGACTCGCACAGGACATGGACCGGATCAGCACCGGCCTCTGGCATGAGGATTACGACCTGATGCAACAGGGTGCTGCAGCCATCGCCCGCCACCCGAAGATCCCGCCCGAGCAGATGAAGAAGATCAAGGCGGCGCTCGAGAACGAGTTTCAGGCGTTCGTCCAGTACGACAAGACCGTGCACAAGACCGCAGCCGAGCTTGCTGAAGCGGCGTCGAACGAGAATCTGTCGCGTGTTCTCGACGCCCATACACGTCTCCGGAACGGATGCATGGGATGTCATACTGCGTATCGCGACCGTCTCCGGCCCGTGCTCACCCCCTGACCTGAGTCGACGGATTTGACGCAGCCGCCCCCACGACCAACACCCTTCGCCCCCATGGCCACAACCAAACGCGACGCAATCATCGAGGCCGCGCTGGCGCTCTTTGCCGAAAAGGGCGTGGACGCCACCTCGACGCGTGAGATTACCGAGCGCGCGGACACCGCCGAAGGAACACTCTACCGGCACTTTGACGGAAAGGACGATCTGGTGCGCTCTCTCTTTGAGGAGAACACCTCGCTCTTTCACGACGTGCTCGCCCGCTCTGCGAAGACCGAGACGGAGCCCCGTGAACAACTGAAAGCGATGGTTCGGGGCATCTTTGACTTTGCGGAACAGTACCCGGCGGCCTTCGCCTACCTGCTTTCCGTTCATGAGGGCGTCCTCAACCGCGTCGACACAAGCCACGAGCCGCTGCCCATGCAACTGTTCACCAGGACGCTGCGGGCGGGGACCACGTCCGGCGTCTTTCGCGACGTCCCGCCGGTGCTCGCCACCGGATGGATCGTGGGCCTGGCTCAGCGTGCGATTGTCCTGCAGCGATCCGATCTGCTATCCGCTTCACGGGAAGACGTCACCGCCCAGACCGTCGACGCTACCCTCCGGCTCGTCGAAACGACACGGTAGAACTGCACCGCCCCCAAATCGGACGGTCTATTTCCCGATGCAGAAGCGGGAAAAGATCTGCCCCAGCACGTCCTCGTTCGTGATTGTGCCGAGGATCGACCCCAGTTCGTGAAGTGCCTGCCGGAGGTCCAGCGTAAGCAGATCACCGGACACACCGGCGTCGAGCGCGTTTCGCGCGTTCTGAATGGCCTCTCGCGCACTCTGCAGGTGGCTGCGGTGACGCTGATTGGTGACGATGAGGCTGGCGTCTGCCCGGCTCAATTGGTCGGCGACTGTTTCGGCCAGCCGGTCGCGTAGCGGTTCAAGCGCGTCGACATCGCGGCGGGCGGCATCGGCAGACAGGTACAGCACGTCGTCGACAACCTCGGCGGCCCGCGCGGGTTGTCCGTCGCCGCTCGGCGTCTCCACAAGATCGACCTTGTTGCCGACCACGATCGTTTCGACTGCATGGCTCTCGTCCGCTACGTCGCGTAGAAACGCCTGCTCTTCAGCGTCTAACCCTTCCTGCAGGTCATACACGTATATGAGCACGTCCGCCTGCTCGATGGACCGCTCCGCCCGCCGGACGCCCTCCGCCTCGATCTGATCCGTCGTGTCGCGAAGCCCTGCGGTGTCGACGAAGCGGAAGAGCACGCCGTCGATTTCCACCTCCGCCTCGATCTCATCACGCGTCGTGCCCGGCGTCGCGCTGACGATCGCCCGATCCCGCCCAACCAACGCGTTGAGCAGCGTCGATTTGCCCGCGTTGGGTCGTCCGCCAATGACGACGCGAACGCCATCTTTCAGCGTCTCCCCTGTGTCGGCCGTTGCGAGAAGCGTATCGAGAAGGGAGGCAGCGCGACCGAGCAGTTCCTCCAGCCGCTCCCGGTCGGCAAACTCGACATCTTCTTCTGTAAAGTCGATCTCCAGTTCCATGAGCCCGCAGAGGTCAAGCAACTCCTCGCGGAGTTCGTTCAGCTGCTCCGAATAGCGCCCCTGCAGGTGCTGAAGCGAGACCTGATGCGCCCGCGTGGACGAGGCGTGGATAAGATCCGCGACGGCTTCAGCCTGCGCGAGATCCAGCTTCCCGTTGAGGAATCCGCGCTGAGTGAACTCGCCCGGTTCCGCCATGCGCGCGCCGTGCGCGAGGAGCGTCTGCAGCACCAGCTTCGGCGCCAGATCGCCACCGTGGCACGACACCTCCGCGACATTCTCGCCCGTGGCCGAGCGGGGCGCGCGAAAGATCGTGACCACGACCTGGTCGACATCCTCCCCGTCGGCGTCGACGATGTATCCGACGTGCGCCGTGTGCGACTCCGCCTCCGCCAGGTCGGCGCCGCGAAAGCACTGATCCACCACGGAGATCGCGTCGGGCCCGGATGTGCGGATGATGGCCAGGGCGGCGCGTCCGCGGGCGGTCGCCTGCGCTGCGATCGTGTCAGTCGTGGCGGTGGTCATTCTGGCGGTGTTCTTTAGAGCGTTGCTGCCTCAGTCCTGCTGTATGATGCTATCGAACGTACGTCTCTGGTCTGGCTTACGTTCTTTTGGATGAGCCGTTGAGGCGTTGCTGGTTTTCCGTCCGGTTGGTGCCGGTTTTTTGCTTGACCAAAAAACCGGCGTAAAAAAGTCAAGGCCTGCCGAAGATCGGCTGACGGGCCCGTCCACTTCGCTGAAATTCTTCAAACTCAACCTCTCTGTAGGCCTTCGATTCGAAATTAGGCGTATCGCTTCGAGGTTTCAGACAAGAAGAATTTCCCCGCCGATGCGAGTCGCCAATCCGCGGCCCGTGGAAGTGATGGGACGCTCCGCTTCCAGGCCCCTCGCTTCGCCGATCTTCGCAAGGGCCGAAACTGCGCATAGTCGGGTATCGCTCTTCCTGAAAGTTCGGGACATTCCCCCGGCCTTCCGCAGTTCGTCGTCTTGAGCGCAGAGACGAAGCCACGACTCGAACGAATCTCTGTCTGAGCCCACTTAGTGGGCGAGTTTAGATTCGTTGAGTGGCGAAGGCGGAGCGCTAGACGAAGTGCGGACCGCCGGTCGCTTTTTTTGCGTCTCGTTTTTTTGGTGACCCAAAAAAATGAGACAATAGGAGTATGACAAAAAGCCCGGATCAGCGATCCGCCGACCCGGGCCCAAGACAACCAGAACAATCCAGAAGACTTACTTCTGCTGCTCGCGGGCTTCTTCGGCGGCGTCCATCAGGCGACCGAGGAAGCCTTTGCTCTTGCCGTTCTTACTGGCATCGACGACGTCATCTTCCTGCTCAAGCTGGTAGTTGATCCACTTCTGCTGCGCGGCGGTGACCACGTTGTAGAACAGGTAGTAGAGGCTCAGCGCCGAGGCGAACTGGTTGAAGATGAAGAAGATGAAGATTGGCATGCCGTACATCAGCATCTTCGCCTGACCGCCGGCGCTTCCCGGCGTCGACTGCAGGCGCATCGTGACAACCATCGACAGTCCCATCAGCAGCGTAAAGCCGGCCAGGTAGTCGCCGAGGAACGGCACATCGAACGGCAGCATGATGATCTTATCCGGCGCCGAGAGGTCGGCCGCCCAGAGGAAGCTCTGCTGCCGCAGCTGAATAGACTGCGGGATAAACTGGTACAGCGCAATAATAATCGGGTACTGGAGGACCATCGGCAGACAGCCCCCGAGCGGGTTCACCCCGGTCTCGCGGTAAAGATTCATCATCTCCTCCTGCTGCTTCTGCGGGTCGTCGCCATACTTCTCCTTCAGCTCTTCCATCCGCGGCTGAAGCTCGCGCATTTGCGCCATCGAGCGATACGACTTCTTCGTCAGCGGATACACCAGCATCTTGACGAATACGGCCATCAGGATCACCACGATGCCGTACGGCAGGTAGCCGCCGAGGTACGTCAGCATCGGGATGAAGAGGAACTTGGCGAGCGGACGCGTCATCCACTCGAAGAAGTCCCAGCCGTAGTCGACCATCTCGTACAAACCACGGTCGTAATCGACCAGCTGGTAGTAGTAGAGCGGTCCGGTGTAGAAGTGGAACGTGTCGGTGTCGCGCCGCGCAGACAGGGGCGACATCTGCATCCGGCCGCTGAGCACCTTCGAATCGAGGGCCGCTTCGGACTCCCCGCTCAGACGATCGCCGACGATCTCGGCGCCGCGGACGTTCTCCGGATTATCCGGCATGATGGCCGCTGTGAAGTACTTGTTTTTCACGGCCATCCACGAGACGCCGCCGGAGATCTGCTTCTCCGCATGCTGGTCATCTCCCTCCAGACGAACCGACCACAGTTCCTCGTCCGCCCCCATCGCGAAGACGCCCGAGCTGGTAAGCTCATTCTGTGTGCCTCCTTCCGTCAGCGGGAGACCGCCATCCCATACGAGCTCGTAGCCGTCATTGCTGGCGAAGGCCGTGGCGTTCACTTGCTGGACATCGAGCCCGAGGTCGTAGGAGTCCGGCTGAAAGGTGAACGTCTGCCGGAGCGTCCCTTCCCCTAAGGCCGCTTCAAATGTCAGGCTTCGAGCCTCATCCGTGATGCGAAGAGTATCGGACTCCACATCGCTTGAGAAGAACAGATCGCGCGTGTCGACCCGGCGGTTCGATGGCGTGGTAAACAGAATCGCCGTCGCTCCCCGTTCGCTGGTCGAGGCATCGACGAGTTGAACGGGCGTCTCCTGGTCGAAATTCTTGTACTCCTTGAAGGTCAGCTGCTCCAGCGTTCCGCCCTTCGTGGAGAAGCGGGCCGTGTAGAGGTCCGTCTCCACGACGATGATGCGCTCCGTTCCGGTGCGCGCGGCGGCTGTAACCGCATCGTCCGGAATCGAGGGTTGCTGCGATTCGGCAGACGTGTCGGCGGCTGCCGTCGCCTCCCCTGCAGCGTCGCCGGTCGTGTCCTGCCCGGACGGGGCGGGCTCAGCGGCTGTATCTGCTGTGGCAGAAGGCTGGGACGCCGTCTGCGCGGTCGTGTCAGAGGCGGTCGGCTGAGATTGCTCGGGCGGCTGTGGGCCGAACCAGAACGTCCAACCGAACATGATCAGCGCAAACAGGACCGTAGCGATGATCAGGTTCCGCTGGTCCTCAGACGAGGGAGTGTTGCGGAGCGAGCGGGGCACAGGCGTGCAGACGGGTTAATGGAACGGGAGGCCGTACGCAAAGGCCGTCGCAACCGATGAATTGGGTCGACGACAGCACGTGCGGGGATTATGCGGGGTCCGCGGCCGGGGGCGGAGGGGACGAGAGGCGATCGGCCAGGCGTTGCATGGCGCGGGGAAGGTCACGCGAGATGGCATCAGCGCGATTGGGGTCTCCCCGAAAGAGTGCCATCACCAGCAGGACATCGGGGCGTCGCACGAAGAGGTCTACCAGAAGGTGCTGGTGGACCCGGTAGACCTCTCTCAGCAGGCGCCGGACGCGGTTTCGTTCCACGCCGGGAGAGACGCGGCGTCCGGGCGCAAATCCAATCTGTATGGGCACGTCGTATCCGACTTCGTCCGTGGACGCCGTCCGGTACAGTAACCGGATGGATCCCACGGCCACGGTCTGCACGTCGTCGCGGCTGCGGTCGAAGAGGGACCGGATCAGTCGCTTGCGCTTCAGGCGGTGCGTGCGCGGAAACGTGAGGCGCGGCGAAGCGTCGGAATCGTCAGCCACGTGCCAGGGCTCATTAGGAAGCGGATGCTACACAGGCTTGCCGCTGTCCTTGTCGCTGACCGTCAGGTTCTTGCGGCCTTTCTTGCGGCGACGCTTGAGGATCTCACGACCGCTTTTCGTTTTCATGCGGGCGCGGAAGCCGTGCTTGTTCTTCCGCTTCTTCTTACTGGGTTGGTACGTACGCTTAGGCATGGCGCTCAGTCTGTTGCTCGGCGAGAAAACTCTGATTCGGTATAACGACGCGTGCGGGGAGTTGTTTTGCCCAGAACACGCGAAGACGCTGTCAAATCAGCACGATAACCTACGAACCGGAGCGCAGAAAGCAAGCCAGAGGCCTCACCTTAACAGAAAATCGGCGGGGCTGGACGTTTGAAAGTGTGAATGTGTTGACGTGTTAACGTGTCGGAGGACAGCCTTTGGCCACCCAAAGGGCCAGACCTTCCAGTGGTCGGTCCTTGCTGCGTTCGCAACACGAGGCGTCCTCGATTTCGCGCACCGAGTCTACATCGCCCGTGCCAAAGGATCACCTTCAGGCGTGCGAATAAAAACGAACGACCGCGTTTACTTTGTTGCGATCCATCCGCCAAACAGGTTATGGAGCAACTGTCTTAAAGATCAAGAGGTGAGGCCGTGATAATCTGGATTCCACGGCTCTTGTTCGCGCATGATGGCATTGAGCCAGACGAGCAGTTTGCGCATGCAGGCGACGAGGGCGACCTT